>CAZJWP010000081.1:0-10229 GCA_964549745.1 uncultured bacterium
GAGTTCTGAACATTTAACCCAGTTGTTGATCTGATACCGACCCGCATTCCCAAAACATTTCCGATCCCGAATCCATAAGAATTCTCGATCATAAATCCGTTGAAACTACCGATACGACCGAGTCCAACCTTCACTTGTCCGGGGCCCGCCGGGAAAGAAAGCAGCCCTATTATTGAGCTTCCGGAATATTCGCCACCCACCGGTAAATAGTTTTTAAAAGAGAAGGTCCCGTATTCTGCGCCGAATCGAAATCGGACCCCGAACACGCGCATCAACATCGGGAATTCAACCCCGATTCGAAAATCGGTTTTGGAATTATAGGTCGTGAGTGTGTGACTAACATAACCGGGAGAACTCCCTGCAAATGTAACTGTATAACCCATTTTCCTGGCCTGATCCGCCAGTTCAACATCTGTGAGTCCACCCTCCGGTGATGACCCATTTTCATCGGTGTAATCTGATCCCTGATAATCTGTCCCAACATCTTCATAGTAGAGACTGTCATCGCCATAATAGTAGGAGCTATCGTCGTCGTAATAGTACGAACTATCGTCCCCGTAATAGCTGGAACTGTCATCGTCGTAATAGTAGTAATACGACGAATCAGTCGTGTCCGATGCTGCATCCCAATAGGTTTGTTCACCGTTAATATCGTACTGATCCTGGGCATAACTCAAAGTGGATAAGCTCAGAAAAATGCACAAACCCGCTATAGTCCAGAGAAAATCTAGATGTGGCCTCTTCATATCGTCCTCGCAAGACGCAATTAATGTTTGTTTGAAAATCCCCTTACCTCATGAGAAATTCTGACTCAAATAATATAGGGTGTGACTTGAATAAAATGCAATATCTTATCCAATATCACTAAGTTACTCATTTTAGAACTAAACATGGACAATTCGTTCCCGCTTTGGTTCTAATTTCAAATAATTCATCGGAAAATTTTAAAGATGATTCCTATTGACTTCCTCACTGGTGTAGACCGATTTTTAAAAGAGATATCATAGAAATAAAGGAACAATTTCAGTTTCGGATGTTTTAGCATTCAACATTCAACCGGAATAAAAAAAATGGAAGAATTACATGAAAAATAGATACTGGATTTACATTGTTGTCATTATTGTATTGATTCAATTTATTCCTTTAAAACAAACCAACCCTCCCGTTGTTCGGGAACCGAACTGGGATTCACCCCGGACGCGGGCATTGGCTAAACGTACTTGTTTTAACTGCCATTCCAATGAAACTGTTTGGCCCTGGTATTCCAAGGTCGCTCCGGTATCATGGCTTGTCACCCACGATGTCAATGAAGGACGCCACCATTTTAATGTGAGTGAATGGTATCGAACGTCTAAAGAAGAAGCAGCGGAAGAATTTCTGGAGAAGGAGATGCCGCCCGCCTTGTATTTATTAATGCATCCGGAAGCCAAACTTAACAGCACGGAACGATCTGAATTATTAAAAGGATTAGAAGCAACATTTGGAAAACCAAAAGATCATCATTGATTTATGGAGTTCCACGGGAAAATCCCGTGATACCTTGTGAATTATCCCGATCGCGGGATGATTAAAAATGATTCAACCACGGCCATAAACCGTGGTTTTCTCTATATCGGGATAAATAATTATGTAGCCCGTAGGGGAGTCGAACCCCTGTTGCCGGCGTGAGAGGCCGGCGTCCTAACCACTAGACGAACGGGCCATAAATCGGGGAGTCGTAGAAATTAAATTCGTGGCAGTTTAGCTCCCATTTGTACGCCCGGAAGGACTCGAACCCTCAACCTTCTGGTCCGTAGCCAGACGCTCTATCCAATTGAGCTACGGGCGCATGCGCTGGGGAGCAGGGATTCGAACCCCGACTGCCAGGGCCAGAACCTGGTGTCCTGCCATTAGACGACTCCCCAATCGTCAATTGTATTTCTAAAAAAGCGGAGCGAATCTACACGAATACTCACGCCTCTTTCAATGGTTTTAAGTCAGAAAGTAAAAACCCCGGTAATGACCGGGGTTTTTACTGAAAAGAGACTTATTCTATTCACCGTTTTGGGCAACGAAATCAGCTAATTGAACGATGTCTAGTATGTCAACATTTCCACTAGAATTGAAATCCGGTGTTTGTGCTGCGCAAAATTCCAGACTCGTTCCATCCGAGACATAATCGGATAAAGCCAGAACATCAAAAATATCCAAAATCGGGTGATCACTTTCTCCGGCAACATCACCGTTCAGATTTCCCGGGATAAAGACATTGTAATTATCACAGGGATCACAAACATCTCCGATACCGTCACTATCGATATCAGATTGGTCCGGGTTGTAGGTGAATTCGCAATTATCGTCAATATTGGCGACACTGTCTTCATCAAAATCATCTGAAAGATCATTCGCGTAGGACCAATCCGCATTAAATACTTCCCGGGTATTCATGTCTTGGACAATAACGATAATTCCAACATTGTCCGCATCCCATGCAGAAGAGATATTAAACGAATTTATAAAGAGCTGGGATTCACCGGCTTCGGAAATTGTGACCGGTGTAGTCTCGACCCAATTCCGCATAACAAAACGGCAATCATGGTATTGGCCGGCCCCTGACCAATAAGCGTTAATATTATCTTCAAATGCAAAAATATTAACGGCTAAGTTAGTTGTATCAATGGGTTCCGCTATATCGAGCGACACTTCGTAGAGAACGGAATTCCCTTCAATTGTACCACCCAGTACAAAGCTGAAAGGTGTGTCCTGACCAGCCAGATTATTGTAAATAGTCTGAAACTGGGTATACATAGGTTCCCAATTCCCATTTGGATATCCGCCAACGGAATGCTGAACGCCGTTGAACCACACATCCGGAATACCATTTACACCGTAAAATCCGGCTCTTGTATTATAATCAGGACTGGTTAGAGGCGGAGAACCCAAACCTCCCGGTGTATGCCAGGCCATCGTGACGATAGCTCCGTCATTATCTTGAGATAAATGATCTAGCGCAAAACTTGCGCTTGGACAGTATGGTCAATTAATTCCGGTAAATTCCTCGATAAAGACCCGCGCTGTATTCCGACTGCCATCCATCACTGTTCGAACCATTTGATTGGATGTCGTCTGAGCCGCATGGCCGGAATTTTCTCCAAATACGAATGCGGATGCTAATACCACCGTCGTAACAATTAATCGCCGTTTCATTGATCCTCCCTACATTAGAAACTAATGAATTTAGGTTGTCTATTTTGAAATTCAAAAGATGGAAGTAAGCGTGAATTTAAACCCATCATCAAAGGCTTCTACATAACGGCAAATGCCATTACTGCAAACCAGGCCGCCTTTCTGAGAACCATACATTAGAGTTAAGCGGTTCTTTGGATTCAGATTAATCACCCATTCCAGCGCAATCCATTTCCGGTTTATATCCATAATATGAGACAACAAAGATTCCAGTGGATTTGTGGCACTCGTATAAAATGGCGGTTCCTCCGCATCAACCGCATCAATCAATAACGAAATTGACCAACCGGGAGCTCTGGACAAACTCAAGTCAAAAAATCGATTATGTTGATATGGAGCTTTGATCTGTTCTTCTTCATTAAAGACACTATAAAAGACCGAACTGGTCGTTGTTGTTGAATAACCAAGCGTATCCTGTTTACTAACGTAACCTTGCCAAAGTGTTTGAATTTCCATCTTGACTTCAATGGAATACCGATCTGAGAAGTCTAACGAAATGAAGGTTGGGATCGTCAAAGCTTTTTTGTATTCATAATTCAAATTAGACGTATCACCAACAATATTGATAAATAATCCGGAAATGTCTTCTGTCCAGCCATATCCTAATCGATAATGTAAACGATCATTAAACTGGTAGCCTTCCACTTCAGTGTACAATTCTCTAAAAGGGTTTGTTGAGGGTTTAATTGAAGGAGCCAGGGATTCTATGGATTGTTTTGTCCAGCCTTCCGGATATCCATGTGGAGCTAGTGATATCCATTCACTGTGACGGCTGGACGTTGACATATTTAACAGAAAAGTATTCCCGAATGGCATAGGTGCATTCATCTCAAATTGATATCCCAACTCATCGTTGAAATCAATCTGGTGAGTGATTCTTGACAATAATACGGATGTATGTTGTCTGAATACGGTCGGCGGATTCTGGAAATCAATCACACCGCCATAATGAGAAACAGTAGACCATCGATTATACGGATCGATTTCATTAAAGCGATAATTCTTCATTTCAAACACAAAGGTCAACGCACCGAGATACATGTTCATATTTCCATAGTAACCATAGCCATTTTTCACACGAGTAAACGCTTTTGTAATGGGATCCCTAACATCGGTTTTTTTATCTGCATACTCCAAAAAACCATCTATCCAGGAATAGGTCCACTCCAATCGTCCGGCCCGGATTCGATGCGTCAATGCCACCGAATCATCTTTAAAAATTCCAAGATAATGGTTCTCATGAGACTGGAGGAAAGATGTACCGAATGTGTAATGACTCTTTGAAAAGGAAAGATCTGTCCCGAAAACCTGGTGATCGGTTGCATAATTCGAACGTCTTGTGTCGTTTCCGGCGACTTCTGTTGATTGTCGTTTCAGTTGACTATTACCGGTTAAAATATTCAGGCGAAATGGCCCTTGATTATATTGGAGATAAACGCCTCTAATCCCGTTATCTTTATCGATGATCTGGTCGTCTACCTGGTTTAAAACCAGGCCTCTTCCCCAGATTTCGTAAATATCTCCAACTTTAATTCCTAATGATCCCTTGTGATATTCTATTCGGACTTTCCGAAGTCCGTTAAAGGGTGAACCCAGTTCCGGCGGAAGACTGTATTCATACTGCAACCATAATTGAAAATCAGTCCAGGTTATATTTGTGTTAAGCAAAGATTCATTATAATTGTATCCGGTTTTACTGTCCCCAAATTTGGACAGAAGAACTCCACTAAGATTAATCTGAGCATTCAATAAAGTGGATAAAATTATAAAATAAACGAGAACTAAAATCTGCTTATTTGGACGTATTCGAATCTCCCGCATTTTCTTCCCCGGCTAAAACCGCTTTAATCTGATTTTCAATTTCATCTTCATCACCCGGTAAATAACCCTGGTGTTCCCACAGGATATTTCCTTCCTTATCCACTAGCAAAGTAGTCGGCAATACTTCTGCGCTAAGTTTTTGAGAAATCTGTTTATTCATATCCAATCCGACTAAAAACTCATACCGGCTGGATCGTATATAACTTCTGACTTTGGAGGCGCTTTTGGGTGTATCCTGGCTTATCGCTAAGACGGTAAATCCATCTTTTCCATACTTTTTTTGAAAAGTGTTCAAATGCCGCATTTCTTTTTTACAGGGAATACACCAGGTAGCCCAAAAATCAATTAATACCGGTCCATCTTTGATCAAATCATTTATGGATACGGTTTTCCCGTTGAGAAGTTGAACTGAAAATTCCGGAACCTGCTTTCCCGGATCGGAGGCTGCAACAACTCCAACCATAAGCAAATACCATATTATTCGTCGCATATTAAAAATTCCTCCAGAGCCTCTTGCTTTTTGTCGAGGGTTCTAAGGTTTAATTGTACTTCCGCGGAATTGGATCGACTTAGTGCAACCCGGCAATAAAATCCGGAAGTTCATCATTGGAAACAAATTTGAGTTTGACCCGCGTAAGGTCGTCGGTGGCATTCAAAGGTAATTTAAACTGATAAACCACCGGAATGTCGACCGCTTCCATGGCAACTTGCAGCGACCAGCCGCCAATGGTGAAATCAATAAGCGGAGAAAAATGATGTGTCGGAATGTAGGTAATGGCTTGACCGGCAGGCGAAACATAGGTCGCACTTATTGCATCGGCAATGACAACCCGGGCGTGATCCTCTTTATCGAAGAACTGGATCACCGGAGCCGCGAGATATTCGCCATGACTGATCCGCTCCCTGATATCATCGGGAAAATTGAAACGGTCCTTGTTGAAGGTGAAAATCGTGAGATTGCCTTCTTGTTTCAGTGCATTGTAAGGCAACGAGGTCAGCATATCACGGATCAGGTTGTCCTTTAGTTTGTAAACCACCTTAAAATTCACGGTCACCGTGTCTTTGTCTTTTTTATCATACACAATTTGGGGTGGATTCAGTTTCACATCGTAAGGATTATTGACCAAATTATCTAAAACTTGCACCAGCATGGCTGTATTGGCATCATTCTCCGGATTGGACCGCTCCTCATTCGCCATGTTTAATTCCAGGTCCCATTCGCCATTGGTGCCTTCCGGTTTTCCCGGCGGCATGTCCCGCCGACCCAATGCCAGGTCCATGGCAAATTCCATTCCCTCCAAATCTTTCTTCAAATTCGTGGCAACGGTCTTGGAATGTTCCTGCGCTTTATTTTTCGGCGGCTCTTTATTTTCGGTTACCGATACCATGGGCGGTAGTGTCACCGATGGCCGGGATGCTTCCTGCCCGGGAATTTCAGTTTTTGTTTCAGTTACAGCCGGAAGAAGGGGTTTCATCATCGTTTCCACCGTTGAAGCTAAAGACTGACTGAGCTCGGTAATCTCCGCTATTTTGCCGGTAATGGTTCTCTGGTCGATTTGCTCCCAATTGGCAATATTCACCAATTGCATATCGATCTCCACATCGCCGCCGATGTCCTTGAACTTACCCAGGAGCAAAACATTCTTGATATCGCGAGGCTGATGCAATAACAGATTTCGGTTATTCATGATCTTTTCAAGATCGGCCCGGTTCCGAATGGCAACGGCCGGATTCAGGTTTAACCGTTCTCCCAAAATGTCGGTTAAGCCGGTTTTCATCCATTCCAGAGTGGGATCATTGGTCACATTCTCAAATTCGATTAAATACAGATAAACGGAGATAGAATTGGACCTTGCCGCCTGGAGCAGGGACAAGACAAAAAGCAGAAGGATTGAAGGACGAATCAGGAGCCTCATCACAAAGCAAATTAACCGCAATTCCTAAGAAGATACAAATTGAAAACCGGACAAGAATGTCCACTCATAACGGAGTCATTCAATTAGTTGAATTTATTTCCTTTGAGACTTCGCCCAGGTATCCCGCAACGAAACCGACCGGTTAAATACCGGCTGATCCGGTTTGGATAATTGCGAATCCGCACAATAATACCCATGACGCAAAAATTGGAAATACTGTCCCGGTTTAGCTTCTAACAAAGAAGGTTCTACCTTGCACTTATTCAGGATTTCAACTGAATCCGGATTGATATTGTCCAGAAAATCCTGACCCGTTTCCACCTCTTCCGGGTTGCTTTTCAGGAATAGATTATCAAAATGCCTGACTTCCGCAGAAACCGCGTGAGGAATGGATACCCAATGCAAGGTTCCTCTCACCTTCCGCCCATCGTCCGACCAGCCGCCCTTGGTTTTGGGATCATATTCACAGATCAATTCAACTACATGTCCGGAAGCATCTTTGATCACATCCACACAAGTGATATAATAAGCATGCTTTAGACGCACTTCCCTTCCCGGTGAAAGACGGAAGTATTTCCGCGGTGCATCTTCCAGAAAATCGGAGCGCTCAATCCAAATCTCTTTAGAAAACGGCACCTTTCTTGAACCGGCAGACTCATCCTCCGGATTATTTTCTGCCTCAAGCCATTCCACTGCGTCATCCGGGTAATTCCGGATCGTAACCTTTAGTGGATCCAATACGGCCATGACCCGTAAGGCTCGTTTGTTCAGGTCGGTTCTGAGACTGTGCTCAAGCAAAGCTAATTCCGTTGTACTTGGATTTTTGGAAATGCCCACTTCATCGGCGAAATTTCGAATCGCCTCCGGCGAATACCCGCGCCTCCGTAAACCGGACAACGTTGGCATCCGGGGATCATCCCAGCCATCCACGATTTTTTCCGTCACCAATTTCATTAGCTTACGTTTGCTTAAAACCGTGTATGTCAAATTCAAGCGGGCAAATTCAATTTGTTGCGGGTGGTACACATCCAGTTGATCCAAAAACCAATCGTATAACGGGCGGTGATCCTCAAACTCCAAAGTACAGAGTGAATGCGTCACACGCTCGATAGAATCTTCCAGTCCGTGAGCCCAGTCATACATGGGATAAATACACCAGGTGTCTTTGGTGCGGGGATGAGAGGCATGCAGAATTCTGTAGATCACGGGATCACGCATATTCATGTTGGGGTGACTCATATCGATCTTTGCCCGGAGAACTTTTTCGCCATCGGCGAATTCACCTGCCCGCATCCGCCGAAATAAGTCCAGGTTTTCGTCCACGGTCCGGTCGCGAAACGGACTGTTTTTCCCCGGTTCCTTTAGTGTCCCGCGATATTCGCGGATTTTATCTGCCGGAAGATCATCCACATAGGCTTTCCCTTTTTTCACCAAATCTTCGGCATAGTCATACATTTGCTCAAAATAATCGGAAGCAAAGAAAAGCCGGTCTTCCCAATCGAATCCCAACCATTTCACGTCTTCAATAATTGAACGAATGTATTCATCTTCTTCCTTCACAGGATTGGTATCATCAAACCGAAGGTTGGTCTTTCCGCCAAATTCTTCGGCAATGCCAAAGTCTAGGCAAATCGCCTTGGCATGCCCAATATGCAAATAGCCGTTTGGTTCCGGAGGAAAGCGGGTTTGCACCCGATTGTCCCATTTCCCGGTTTTTAAATCTTCTTTTACAATTTCACGAATAAAATGAGTTTTCCCGGTTTCCATAAGTGTCATTTTTCCAAATTAGCTTTTAAAAATTCTTTCGCTGCGTCCACCCTCTTCAGGACTTTTTCTTTCCCAATAATTTCCATCGATTCAAACAGCGGCGGCGCAACCTTTTTTCCGCATACAGCGACACGAAGAGGCTGGAAAAAAGGTCCGGCCTTCCACCCTTTTTCAATCGCTATTGACTTTAGCTTTTCAAAAAGAGATTGATGTTCAAAATCACTGTTTTCCAGCTCTTCACGAATGGTATTCAACGCTTCCAGTGCCCGTTCCGGCGTTTCTTTTTTGGGAACGAATAATTGAACATCAGAAAATTCCGGTTCCATGAAAAAGAAATCCACCCATTTCGATACATCTGCGAGAAGAACCAGCCTTTCGCTGATCAATGGAATAATATTTAGAAGTGTGGTTGCATCGGTTTCAATTCCCGCCTGCTTCAAATAGGGAAGTATTCGTTCCGCAAGTTGTCCCTCATCCATTTCACGGATGGACTGGGCATTGAATTGGTTCAATTTGTCATAATTCCATACAGCAGGAGCTTTATGAACATGTTGCAGTGAAAAGTTTTGGATGAGCTCCTCACGTGAAAACCGTTCTCGGCTGTCATCAAAACTCCATCCAACCAGTGCCATGAAATTAACCAGCGCTTCTGAGAGGTAGCCCAACTCTTCGAATTGCCGTACAAATACAGGGCGAACAGAACCATCCGGCGCCCGGCTTTCCCGTTTGCTCATTTTCCCTTTTCCGGAGGGATTTAAAATCACCGGAAGATGAGCCATAATTGGTGGTTCCCAGCCAAATGCTTTATAAAGATTGATATGCAATGGCAAACTGTTTACCCATTCGTCACCGCGAAGAATATGCGAAATTTCCATGAGATGATCGTCCACAACATTGGCAAAATGATATGTGGGATAACCATCGCTCTTAATCAATACCGCATCCTGCAATCCCCGGTTAGAAAACCGGATTTTCCCCCGGATGGCGTCTTCCACTTCTGTTTCACCATCCAGAGGCATTTTGAAGCGCACAACATACGGTTTGTTTTGCTTCAGTTTTTCCTGTACCTCTGATTCAGGGAGATTCCGACAATGACGATCGTACCCGATAAAACTGGATTTTTCACGCTTCTGTTGTTCTACAACTTCCTTCAATCGTTCCGGCGTACAGAAACAACGGTAAGCACTTCCATTTTTTAAAAGTGTTTCAATATGCTTATGATATAGTTCAAGTCGTTCTGATTGGTAATACGGCCCGAAATCACCGCCTTTTTCCGGACCTTCATCCCAGTCAATTTTGAGGTAATTCAGTCCATTGATTAAGTAATCCAAAGCATCGGGATTGTATCGATTCCGGTCCGTATCTTCGATACGCAAAATGAACTTACCGCCTGAATGCCGGGCAAAGAGGTAATTAAATAAGGCGGTTCTTGCTCCTCCGACGTGAAAATCTCCGGTTGGACTGGGAGCAAATCGTACTCGTATGGGTTTTTCAGACATA
>CAZJWP010000082.1:0-8350 GCA_964549745.1 uncultured bacterium
CCCATGACAGGCTTGGCAGGCTGCAGAACCGACGTAAGTCTGCCCCAAACCCATACTCAGTAAAAGCGCACCTGATGCAACCGTCGCAGAGATTTTATTTAACCAATTATTCATTCATTCCTCCTAAGAAACTATTGTAATCAACCATAACGGACCTTTTTGTCCGATATAACGCATGCAATTTTATGAAGAACATATTAAAATCAGGTTAGAATCCCATTAAAATATTCTAATTTTGTAAGTCTCAGAAAACCAAATAGGAGAGATTCATCAATGAGAATCCTGGTCGTTGAGGACGAACCAGCAATCGGTAGTTATATACGGGATTGCTTCGAAGAGCGAGGATACAATGTGGATTGGGCCACAACCTGCGAAGAGGCTCTTGAAACCGCTATAGTTGAAGAATATGATTGTATTATCCTGGATAGGCGATTACCGGATAATGATGGTTTAATTGTCTGTAGTGAATTAAGGGCGCAAGAAATCACTATACCTATTATAATATTAACCGCTTTGTCAGGCATCGATCAGCGTGTGGAAGGATTAAATGTGGGGGCCGATGATTATCTTCTGAAACCCTTCGCCATGGATGAATTGGTTGCTCGTGTCCAGGCTCTGATCCGAAGAACATCTTATCGAAATCAACCCACCTTGACCATTAGGAATATTTCGCTGAATTCTTTGACTCGAACCGTCATGGTTGATCAAAAACAAATACCGCTTTCCAACCGGGAATTTTTACTCCTCGAATATTTGATGCGCCATGCTGATCAGGCATTGACACGTTCGCAGATTCTGGAGCATGTGTGGGAAACTCGGAATGATTCAGATACAAATATTGTTGATGTTTACATTAATTATCTCCGGAAAAAAATAAATTCTCCCGAATCTCCGTCCAATATAGAAACCGTTCGCGGATTCGGATATCGATTCCGATATGAAGACTGAGCTCAGTCTTCAAAAACGGATTACTCTTTGGTCAACGATCGTAGTCACGCTTATTATCATAGCGTTTATATTCTTAGTAACAACGGTGCTGAAAAACCGTCTAGAGCGGGAATTGGATCGACGATTAGTCGAAGAATCAAAAGCCGTGAGTTTGTCGATAAATTGTAAAAATGACAATATTTATATTAATGAGTCAATCGAATGGCGGGAACCTCACCATCAGGACATTAATGATGACGCCATATTTCTTACGGTGTTAGACGAGAAACGGAATCTGGTTCGTCATTCAGAAAATTTTCCATACACTCCGGAATTAATTCAAAACCTTACGTATAACAAAGAAAATGCAGCGTTTAGTACGCGCATACTCATGAGTGGAAAATACCGGTTTTTAGTCATGCCATTTCAACCGTCACCCCATACCAATTTGTGGATCATTATTGGAAAATCTTATCAAAATGTCCAGCACATTTTGAAAGTCGTATTTACTGCATTTCTATTCATATTTCCTGTCGCTCTTCTCCTGGTATATGGTGGAAGTACGTTTCTGGCTCGAAAATCTCTGCAACCTGTACGGGCAATTTCCGAAAAAGCGAGGCATATTACATCCTCCCAGCTTTCTCAACGGCTCCCTATCCCTCCAACCGACGATGATATCACCCATTTAGCCACGACTCTCAATGATCTCTTAGACCGCTTGGAGACGTCGATGGAAAATCTCCGGGATATCGCTGCCAATGCATCCCATGAAATCAAAACACCGGTTACCATTCTTCATACTTATTTGGACCGCTGGTCCCAATCCCACCCCAAACTCAATGACAAGGAGATCCTTCACATCCGACGTGAATTACACCGGATTACTAAAATTATCGACAATTTATCTCAAATTGCCAAAACTAGTTCAGGAGTGGTAAAGCTTCAATTTGATACTGTGTGGATGAACGACTTGCTTTATGAAGAAATCGAACGGTTTCGCTCTCAGGCAGTGACCAGAAATACCATCATCCGCGCAACTTCGCTTCCTTCCGTTTCAATTAAGGGGGATGTCTCCTGGTTGCATTTGGCTATAGGAAATTTGATCGAAAATGCTTTGAAATATTCGCCGGATCATACTCAAATCACAGTGGATATGGACCATTGGAAAGATCAAAAGATCGCAATTACAATTACCGACGAAGGTCCCGGTGTTCCGGAAAAAGATTTACCAAAGCTAACTTCAAGGTATTTTCGAAGCAAACAGTCCCGGTCCCACCTTGGAACAGGCCTGGGACTATCCATTGCTCACTGGGTCACCCAACAGCATAATGGAGAATTACACTTTCAAAATAATCCTTCTGGAGGACTAACAGTTCAAGTCTTGCTTCCTAAAGAACATAATTCCAAAGCGTAGCTAAAATTCAATTACAAAAATTGTGAAAACTACACCTTGTGAAATCTTCATAAAGTTTATACGCCATCTTCGGCATCAAGGGGCGATTTCGCTCCCCATCACCAACGTGAAGTTTTTTATCGTTTTGATCACGTTATATAACCTAACCTGAATAATTCCCCGATAATCGGGATTTAAAAACATCAGCACAATCAAAATTGTATTATGTCGCGCGACATAAAAAGTTATGCAGTTATTGATGATGAATTATTCACCGAAGGCCGAAAAATCAGGCTAAAAACGTAGTGCTTAACTATTCCTATAGCGGAATTTGAAAAATAGTTTTTGCATTCAGAATAATCCAAATTTATATTTCACTGTCTTAATTATTTGGTTGATTAATAATAAAGGTACTTAACGATTGAGAGATAGTCACCCACATCATATCGCAGATACACTGCAATTGCTGGCACAAATTTTAACTGAGTGTACCGAAGACAACATTATTCATCGGGTTTTCGACCCTCCTATTTCTAAAACACAACTCTATTTACTTAAGACACTTTATGTCAGCGGGCCCAAATCCATCCGGGAGATGGCTGAGCAGTTTGCAATCAGTAATGCAGCGGTCAGCCAATCGGTGGAAAAACTCGTTTCTCTTTCTCTCGTGGCCCGAAAACCGACAGCCACGGATCGTCGATCGGTCCGTGTTTCTATCTTGAAGAAAGGTGTGGATTTGCTTAACCACTATGAATCTCTTCGTCTGGATTTTCATAATCAGGTCCTTTCAAATTTTTCCCTGAACGAACAGATACAACTGACTGAACTACTCGACAAGTACATTAAAAATATGGTGGATCAAACTCCTTCCCTGGAGTTGATGTGCCTTCAATGTGATGGATTAAACAACGACGAATGTCCCATCAGGGAACACAATCGATATTGCTATCAGCCCAAGGCTGATGCATTGACATAGATAAATCCACTTTTAAGAATAGAAAGGGAGGGTATGAAAGAGAAACAAACCTACATGGAAACTATGCAAGCGGCAGGCATTGATCGCCGCGACTTCCTGAAATACTGTAGTTTACTTTCAGTATACCTCGGCCTGGGAGCTTCGGCTTTGCCGAAAATGCTTCGTGCTATGGAATCCAAACCACGCATACCGGTGATCTGGTTACACGGTCTGGAATGCACCTGTTGTAGTGAATCGTTCATCCGATCCGCTCATCCCATTGCCGCTGATATTGTACTGAACATGATTTCCCTGGATTACGATGATACGCTTAGCGCTGCTGCCGGATTCCAACTGGAAGCTGTCCGCAAAAGGATCATGAAGGAATACAAGGGAAAATACATCCTGGCTGTTGAAGGAAATGCACCGACCAAGGACAACGGAGTCTATTGCATGGTCGGCGGAGATTCGTTCCTGAATGTACTCAAAGAAACCGCTGAAGACGCCATGGCGATTATCTCCTGGGGTTCATGTGCTTCTTTTGGTTGTGTTCAAAACGCCAAACCGAATCCCACCGGTGCTCAGCCCGTCCACAAATTGATCAGTGGAAAGCCGATCATCAACGTTCCCGGCTGCCCGCCGATCGCAGAAGTCATGACCGGAACCATCGCTCATGTCCTCACATTCGGGAAGCTACCCGAACTGGATCGCATGGGACGGCCCAAAGCCTTCTATGGAACGCGTATTCACGACAAATGCTACCGGAGACCATTTTTCGATGCCGGTATGTTCGTGGAAAGTTTCGATGACGAAGGCGCACAAAAAGGCTGGTGCCTGTATAAGATGGGTTGCAAAGGTCCGACGACCTATAATTCCTGCAGCACCATCAAATGGAATGACGGAACCAGTTTCCCAATTCAGTCCGGACATCCGTGCATCGGATGTGCAGCGCCGAATTTCTGGGATAACGGTCCATTCTACAGCCGCCTGGCTGACGTTCCCTTTGTGGGCACCGACAGCAATGCTAACAAGATTGGCGCTGTGGCTGTGGGAGCCGCCGCTGTTGGAGCTGCCGCTCATGCAGTGGGTTCGGCCATTAAGAAAAATTCAGACGGCAACGGAAATGCTGAGTAGGAGGGTATGAAAAATGAGTAAACGAATCGTTGTCGATCCGATCCCGCGAATTGAGGGACACTTAAGAATCGAAACTGTGCTGGATGATAAAAACAACATCGCCGAAGCTTATAGCAGTGGAACGATGTGGCGTGGTCTGGAACTCATCCTCCAAGGTCGTGATCCACGGGATGCGTGGGCATTTACACAGAGAATCTGTGGTGTTTGTACCACTGTTCATGCCATCGCTTCTGTGCGGTGTGTGGAAGATGCGCTGGGAATTAAAGTCCCGGAAAATGCACGTATCATCCGGAATCTGATGAATGCCACCCAACAAACCCAGGATCACCTGATCCACTTCTACCATCTTCATGCTTTGGATTGGGTCGATGTGGTCAGCGCCCTCAGCGCGGATCCGAAGAAAACGTCGGATTTAGCGCAGAGCATCTCGCCCTGGCCCAAATCGTCTCCCGGTTACTTTTCCGACCTGAAAAAGCGGTTGAAGACGTTTGTTGATAGCGGCCAGTTAGGGATTTTCTCTAACGGCTACTGGGGACATTCGGCCTATAAGTTACCGGCGGAAGCCAATCTGATGGCTGTAGCCCATTACCTGGAAGCTCTGGATTTCCAGAAGGAAATCATCAAGATTCATGCCGTCTTCGGTGGAAAAAATCCCCA
This sequence comes from uncultured bacterium, assembly GCA_964549745.1. GTDB lineage: Bacteria > Fidelibacterota > Marinisomatia > Marinisomatales > J089 > J089. The sequence goes on from CAZJWP010000082.1 coordinate 5,067, forward strand.
TCCGAACTACGCAGTCGGTGGTGTTCCTACCGCCATCGATCCAAACGGTGCGAATGTGATCAACATTGAACGACTTGCGATGATCAAAGATATCATTGACCGGACGCAGACGTTCATTGATCAGGTGTATATCCCCGATTTACTGGCCGTAGCCAGTTTTTACAAGGATTGGGGAGCAATTGGCGGCGGACTTGGAAATTATCTGGCTTATGGTGATTTCCCTGAGAAAGATGTCCATGATCCTGCTTCCTTTCTTTGGCCGCGTGGCGCGATCTTGAATAAAGACCTGAGTCATGTGGATGAGGATGTAAATCCGAAAGATCTGGAACAGATCAAAGAAGAGATTGCGCACTCCTGGTACACTTATGATGGTGGAGACAAAGGATTGCATCCTTTTGAGGGTCAAACCAATCCGAAGTATACAGGACCGGATGTACCCTACGAACACTTGGATACCGACAAAAAATACAGTTGGCTCAAGACACCGCGCTGGAAAGACAATCCGATGGAAGTTGGACCATTGTCCCGTGTGTTGATCGCCTATGTAAAAGGTGTTCCGGAAATCGTAGATACAGTGAACCTTGTTCTGAAGAAACTGGATGTTCCGGCTGCAGCTTTGTTCTCAACTTTAGGACGGACTGCTGCCCGCGGTATCGAATGCAAACAAACGGCTGGTTTCATGAGTCATTACTACGATCAACTGGTGGCAAATGTGAAATCCGGAGATACCAAAGTCTATGACAGTAGTATGTGGGATCCGGATCGGTGGCCAAAAGATTGCAAAGGGTTCGGATTCACCGAAGCTCCTCGCGGTGCACTGGGTCACTGGATTCACATCAAAGACAAAAAGATCGCCGATTACCAGATCGTGGTGCCGTCAACATGGAACGCATCTCCCCGCGATGGAAAAGGCCGCTCCGGAGCATACGAAGCTGCTTTGAAGGGCACACCCATGGCGAATCCTGAACAACCGCTGGAAATCCTGCGGACGGTCCATTCTTTCGATCCATGCCTGGCCTGTGCGTCACATGTGATGGATATGAATGGGAATGAAATCACGACCGTAAAGATCGTTTAGGAGGTCGTATGGCAGATCAATACCAGGAAAAATACGTATGGCGGTTACCGGTTCGGTTTTACCACTGGGTGAACTCCATCACCATGACCATCCTGTTTCTGACCGGGCTGTATATCGCATCGCCGATATTTATTCCGGGTGTCGGAGAAGCAGTTTGGTTTCATCAGATGGCCTGGATTCGATACATCCATTTCGGCACCGCTTTCATCTTCATTGCCAACTTCCTGTTCCGCATGTACTGGGGTCTCTTTGGTGGAGATACCTATGCAAAGTTTTCAGGTTTTAAACCCTGGAATCCGGTCTGGTGGGGACAACCCTTCAGGGACCAACTCTCCAGCTACCTCTTCATCAAGAAAGACGAGCCCAACTATTGCGGACATAATCCGGTGGCAGCATTGACCTACTTTTTGTTCATCTTCTGTGGGTCATTGTTCATGATCTTTACCGGGTTGGCCATGTATAGTGAAAACAACCCGGGTGGATTTCTGGATAAGCTCTTCGGTTGGGTCCTTCCCCTGTTCGGTGGAAGTATGCAGGTTCATACGGTTCACCATCTGGTGGCTTGGGCATTTGTGGTGTTCTTTGTACTCCACATTTACGCAATCACCCGTCATGACATCATGGATAAATCCAGTGTGACGTCTTCTATGGTGACCGGTTACAAAACCCGCGTTGAGGAATGTCCGGAATAATCCGAATTCAGAATCGACACAAAGAACCAAACATCGAGGCAGGTTTTTTCCTGCCTCGATGTACATTAGAGATACTATGAAGATTATTGTACTCGGTTTGGGAAATTTGCTCTACGGCGATGAAGGATTTGGGTGCACAGCGGCAAAACGACTACTGGAATCAAAATCCTGGACGGACGAAGTGGAGATTGTGGACGGTGGAACACAAGGACTCTATCTACTGGATTTCATAGAATCGGCTGACAGGCTGATCCTGATTGATGCTGTGATTCCAAAAGAAGACGGGCTGAAAGTCCATGTGTATGAAAATGAAATACCGGCTAAAATCCAGAAGAAAATGTCTTCCCATCAAACCGGATTGTCGGAATTACTAGCCATGGCCAGACTTCATGATCAGTACCCGAAAGATTTGGTCCTGATCGGCATTCCACCGGTGAATCTGGATATGGGGATCGGTCTTAGCTCAGAAATTGAAGCTCTTGTTCCGGAGGTTCTTGAGAAAACAAATGCCTATATCGAAAGCTGGTTGAAATCTTGAGTACATTGGGCATTATCGTCCTGGTGATCATTTCCGGTTTACTGGGATTCTTTCTGAATTCTGTATTCTTTTATGCCAAACAAAATGTAAAAGTGGGTGATGCAGCGCCAGGATTTTACGCTGAATTATTGGATGGATCACTGATAGGAAATTCCATCTGGAAACGGGCTCCTAATCCTATCTTATTATGTTTTGTCTCTCCCAAGTGTGCGGTTTGTCGCGGTATGGCGCTTTATCTCAAAGAACTTTCGGAAAAATATCCTCAATCATCCCTGGATGTGATCCTACTTGGAGTTAGCGGTGATACCAAACTGTTCGAAAAATGGAAAAATGAATTGAACATTCCTTTTCCCGTGGGCGTTGATATTAATGGAACATCAAAAATCCGATACACAGTCTATTCCCTTCCAATCTTGTTTCTAATCTCTTCGGATGGAATTATTCAATACATACAACGCGGATTCCGGGAAAGTGATGAGCCTAAACTAAATAAATTATTCAAGGAGAATTCCTCGAAATAATCGAACAATTTCTTATAATTCGATACCCTATCTTTTAAACAACGCACCCCAGTCAGAAAGTAAAATTATCAGAAAAATCAATAGATTAACCAGGTGTGTTCCCAGGCAAGGTGGGCAAGCTACTTTCAAAACAAATAAACCCCAGGCTAAATAGATACTATAGGCACAGGCCAGGAGTGTGAGGACCAAAAGAATATCCAATGACGGTATTCCCCACAGTAGATTGGCAATCACCAGTATAAATAAGGCAATGTAATAGACTGATCCCCATTCGGCGTTTGAATGTCCGAATTTCAGGCCAAATTCTGTTTCAACGATCTCATCGCAGCGACAGTTGGCCATTCGGAATATTTTTGGCATCCACCAGATGTCACTCTTTATCCGATCAGTATGCACACCGCGGAAATACCGCGAAAATCCTAATCCAAACACAGCCAGGATCAGAATCAGGACAA
>CAZJWP010000082.1:8450-10226 GCA_964549745.1 uncultured bacterium
CGCTTGTACTCTTCAGGCTTGTCGTGTTCCAACTCTTCCAATGAAACCCGACCGGTAAAGATCACCGGGTCCATGGGGAATTTATCCGGACGGAAATGAGTATTAAAGAAGTGAATCGTAAAGATGAACGCGGTGGCCAATAAAGCCTCATCACTATGGATGATCATAGCCACGTTGATCGCCCAGCCCGGAAGAATATGAGTAAACACGGTGGGGAACCATAGAATCAATCCAGTGCTTCCAATAACCAAAACACCCCAGAAGACAGCGAAATAATCAAATTTCTCCCAGTATGAAAATCGGCCATACTCAGGACGCTCTCCTTTGTTAATGAACCATAGGAAATGTTGCCAGAGTTGTTTCACATCGGTCAGATTAAACATCATAGAATCTTTTCCAAAAATGAAGTGCCCCCAGTGTTCGCCGGACTGAATCTTCATTTTAACAATTTGCCATATATGGAAAATAAACAGAATGATCAATGTTGATGCCGCAATTCGGTGCAGAACCCCGGTCGTACCAAATCCACCCAGGATTTTTGAAATGACCACGGCCCAGCCGGCGTAGGAGAATTTCAAGGCCATTCCCGTTATAACCAGAGTAAAGAAACTCAACAACATGATTAAGTGCATAACCCGTTGAGTCAGGGAGAATCGAACATAGAATCGTTTATGTTTCCTGGATTTGATCGGCCGCCAGGCTTTTCGGTCACGCCAGAGACGAAGCAACCATAACAATGTGTGAATCAAGAAGAACGTCAACGTACCGATTAAAAGAGTCGTCATGAAGATGTATGTGTAAAAGAGATACGGATATTTATGTTTATTGTGGTGAGTGGCGTGGGTCAGGTAACCGGCAAATTTTCGCTGAGCGGAGGTATGACATTTTTTACAGGTATTAACAACGTTGTTGTACGCCAGAGTCGAATTCGGATATTCCGGAGGTAAAATATTATGCGTACCGTGGCAGTCGTAACACTTGGCCACCCGGTTTTCGCCTAACCGGGATGCCTGACCGTGTACCGTCGTAAAGTAAGATTCGGATTCTTCTTTATGACACTGCCCGCATTCGTTCATGATCTGATTACGGAAGTTTTTCGCACCGATCCGACTGATAGTGTGCGACGTATGGCAATCTTCACAGGTAGGCAGTTTTCGATCCGTCTTGGCATTTCCCGGCCAGTGTATACTCTTCCTGAATTCGTCTTCGATTCCTTTATGGCAGGTTCCGCAAGTATTGGCAAGATTCGCCGGATTAACCGATGAGTTAAGATCGCTTTTGGGAAGTTCATGATGAGGCGTGTGGCAGGATGCGCAATTTGCGGCTACCACAAGGCCTGATTTCAACAGTCCCTGTCCATGAACGCTGTCCGTGTAGCGATTTACAATGTCTTTGGCGCCGGGAATACGCTTTTCCACTACTTCAGCCACGGTCTTCCCTGCTGCATGGCATCCTCCACACAGTGTGGGAACATTCATGGCGTAAGTAGGCGATTCTGAATCCAAATGATCCTGGGTATAGTGCTTATCATGACAGGTTAAACAGGTCGGTGCAATGGGATCGCCTTGCGAGGCTCGCTGACCATGAATTCCTGTTTGATACGTCCCTACGATATCGGCGTGGCAGATACTGCAATCCACTTTGTGCTCGATAGTCGAACAGGGCCGCATAACCAACGTGCTGACTTCCGTATGGCACTGAGCACAGGCAACCGATTTATGCTTGTGGGAACCAAATTTTTCCCGATCGACATATAAAGAAATTGTTTTGCCATCC
>CAZJWP010000083.1:0-10158 GCA_964549745.1 uncultured bacterium
CGGATCGCATCTTTTCCGAGAGTCGCGCTTAAATTCCAATAATCTATGACTCCCATACTCTATACTTCCATTTTGCTACAACAAAAAATGCTGTAACTTTTATCAACAATAAGGAGACCTTATTTGTGGTTTGAAATATGAAGGTCATTCCATTCACCTTCACCAACTTTGTACAAAATATTTTCCATTATTTTTCTGTATCCTGCCATGCCGGTCCTCTCGTACCGACACTACCCGAATCCATCATTAATCTTCATATTCCCGAAAGGAGTATCCTATGTTGGTAATCGTCGAAAAAGATTATGAAACCATGAGTAAAATCGCTGCCAAAATGATCGTTGATCGTTTGCGTAACAAACCCAATCTTGTTCTTGGCTTAGCCACAGGAAGCACACCTTTGGGGTTGTATAAGGAGCTAATTCGCTATCACAATGAAGAAGGCCTGGATTTTTCAAAGGTGACCACCTTCAACTTGGATGAGTATATCGGGTTACCTCCGATGCACGATCAGAGTTATGCCTATTTCATGCATGAAAACCTGTTCAAGCACATTAATGTTGACCCGGGAAAGGTCCACATTCCCAAAGGGATGTACGGTGATATTAAGATTACGGCTTTTGAAACCGATTCTGTCGTGAGGAATTTTTGTCACTGGTATGAATCTGAGATCGAAGCGGTGGGCGGCATCGATATCCAGGTGCTGGGAATCGGTGGGAACGGGCACATAGCCTTCAATGAACCTGGTTCTTCACTAGGGTCCAGAACCCGCGTAAAAACATTAACGGAGAAAACCCGATCGGACAATGCGCGATTCTTTGATTCGATGGATGAAGTGCCCAAATACGCCATTACAATGGGAATCGGGACAATCATGGAATCCAAAGAGATCATCATGCTTGCCAACGGCGCCGGAAAAGCCGACGCAGTGAAGTTGTCCGTTGAAGGTCCGATAACCGCCATGTGCCCGGCTTCGATGCTGCAAATGCACCGGAAATCCAATGTAGTTCTGGATAAAGACGCCGCATCCAAACTTTCTGCCGAATTCATTACCTACGGTTGATCCCGACGGATTTCAACCTTTGATTCAACGTAAATTGCCCGGAGTTTCTTCCGGGGTACAGGGCACAAATTTTCATTCATGGAGTAGATCATGACCATTATTGTTTTTGAAGATGTTGGATATCGAAAGCTGAATCCCCTTTGTCTGGCGCGTCCGGTTTTTGACCTGCGATGCGGAATGGATACACTCATGACCAAATACAGGAGAATTTGGCCGGAAGCTTCTTTTTCGCTTCAGGTGAGACCGTACCTGGCAAAATTTACAGAAAAATCATTTCCGGATTTCCCGGTGAATCCACCTCGTTCGGATCAAAGTGAGATTCTGGCAATTAATGGCCGGTGGCTTCCTGATGAAACATCGATTCAGGCAATAATGAATTTGAAAGCCGGAACTGCTTTATTCGATGGAAACACACTGATTGCTACAAAATGTGGTGCGGACCAGTGGAGCGGTTCGGACCCGCTTAGCAACGATTTTACGGACCAAATATCTTCAATTCCCGGTATGAACGTGAAGCAGATATCAATTCGCACGATTGACTTTCCATGGGACCTTATTGCAGAAAACGGCCATCAGATCGAAGTGGATTTCGCTTTCCATACACAGGGGCAGCCAACAATCAGTGGCCAACTGTCCGAGGGTGTAATTTGCAACAATACGAATGCGATTCACATCGAACCCGGTGCGGTGATAAAACCAGGTGTTGTACTCGACGCAGAAGAAGGTCCTATATTTATCGATAAAAACGCCAAAGTTTTTCCAAATGCGTTTTTGGAAGGACCACTTTACCTGGGAGAGAATTCCCTAATAAAAGCCGGTGCAAAGATCTACGAAAACACCAGTATCGGTCCGGTATGCAAGGTTGGCGGCGAGGTGGAAGAATCTGTAATCCATTCTTATTCAAACAAGCAACATGAAGGATTCCTGGGACATGCTTATCTTGGCTCCTGGGTGAACATCGGCGCCGACAGCAACAACTCCGATCTTAAGAATAATTATGGATACGTAAAGATGATGATCGACGGAGAAATGGTGGACAGCGGAACGCAGTTTTTGGGATTAATCATGGGTGATCATTCCAAATTGGGTATTAACTCCACAATGAATACCGGAACGGTTGTGGGTTTTAATTGCAACTTGTATGGACCGCAGCTTCACTCGAAATATGTGCCTTCCTTTGCCTGGGGTTCCGGAGGAGAATACACCGTCTATAAACTGGATAAAGCAATAGAAGTGGCGACTCGTGTGATGGCGCGGCGTAAAGTGGAATTTGATGATTCTTACAGGGAATTATTTGAAACGATTTATGAAAATTCCGTCGAAGACCGGCGTCAGTATAATATGCTTATTTAATCGTTTCATCAGATTAACTTTTACAAAGAAATTCATCCATCCCATCACATATTTACCCGGGATTGTCCTCAATGAACACAAAAAATCAAAAACGGTATTTACTTATCGTAAATCCGGCCGGTGGCAGTGGCCGAACCATGAATGCTTTGCCGGAGATCGAAAAACTCCTCCGTGAGCGTGGTGTGGAGTATGCATTCCATTTTACTTATGAACCGCTGCATGCGGTTGAGTTGGTTAAGGAATTAGCGTCGGAGTTTGATGTTGTGGTCTCTGTAGGCGGGGATGGAACCATCAATGAAATATTGAACGGTTTACCCGATTTTGATTTGCCTCTGGGCATGATTCCCATCGGAACCGGAAATGATTTTGCCCGAAGCTGTGTGGTTCCCTATGACGATCTGGAAAAAGCAGTGGAAATTCTTCTGAACCACGATGTGCGAAATCTGGATGTGGGAGAAGTGAACGGACGCAGGTTTATCAATGTTCTTGGGATGGGATTCGAAGGCCGCAGCAATGATATTGGCCGCGTGTTAACATTTATAAAGGGTTCCTTCAAATACATTTTGGCCATTGCATACACTCTGGTGACTTACCGCCGAATTCCCATGACGATCAGCATCAATGGTGAAGCTCCGATAAAAGCAGATACCTTCCTGATCAGTGTGGGAAACGGGTGGAATGTGGGTGGAGGTCTCCAACTAACCCCCAAAGCACGATTGGATGACGGTCATTTTGACATTTCATATATCCGGAAAATTTCCCGGTGGAGGATCATCGCGAATTTCTACCGTCTATTGAACGGGACGATCGATGAGTTGCACGAGATTCAATCGTTTCAAGCCACCGAGCTGGTTGTGGACAGTCCGGTTTCCATTCCGTTACACCTGGACGGTGAAGTCCTGAACGACGAGCGCAAACATTTGGAGATCAAACTCTATCCTCAAGCGCAACCGGTGATTGGGAATTGGTCAGCGGATCCACGGGAACATGCGGTCTAAACTTCTTTTTTTATTATTCCTGGGATCATTGGCCTTCGGTCAGCAAACGGATTCCACTCAAATTAAGGATCCGGTTAAAGCGGCACATTGGGCTTTGGTTTGTCCCGGAGCCGGACAGATTTATAACGGGAAATACTTAAAGGCCGGTTTGATTTTCACCAGTGAAATTTTGGCAATTTGGCGCTTCGATGTTAACCGGAAAAATTACCGGAATTTTTCCGAAACCATGTCTTTACCTCAGCACCGCTATCTTGAAAAAAGAAATAAATATGCATGGTGGGTGGGGTTTATTTACATTTACGGGCTTTTAGATGCTGTTGTAGATGCACATCTTTCTACCTTTGATCGTGTGATGGATCAACCGATCGATAAAAAATTACCTGAATCAGAAAAAGACAGAGAGAAAGATCAATGAGTAATAGAGAATCCTGGGGTTCCCACATTGGGTTTATTTTGGCTGCGGCCGGTTCCGCTATCGGCTTGGGAAATATTTGGAAATTCCCGTATATCGCCGGTGAAAACGGGGGAGCGGCATTTGTTTTTGTCTATTTAATTTGCATTGCCGTAATTGGTTTACCGGTCCTGATGGCCGAAGTCCTGATGGGCCGCACGACCCACCGAAATCCGGTGGGTGCGTTTCGGGCCTTGAACAATTCGAAATTCTGGACCACAGTGGGTGGATTAGGTGTGGTAGCAGGTTTCCTGATTTTGTCCTATTATGCCGTTGTAGCCGGATGGGCATTGGGCTACGTGGTCGAAGCCGTGAAGGGCTCTTTTTATCAGTATACCTCACCTGAAATGGCGGGAGAACACTTCAATCAACTGGTTGGAAATCCGGTCTGGATCCTTGGTTTCCATTTACTATTTTCACTGATTACCATGTGGGTTGTGTATGCCGGTGTAAAGGGCGGGATTGAGCGTGGAAGTAAAATCATGATGCCGGCTCTGTTTATCATCATACTCATACTGGTTTTCCGTGGATTGACATTGCCGGGTTCCGGTAAAGGAATGGCGTTCCTCTGGGTTGCGGACTGGAGTAAAATCAGTGCCAATTCAGTCCTGGTGGCGCTTGGACATGCCTTCTTTACCCTTAGCCTTGGAATGGGCGCCATGATGACCTATGGTAGTTACATGTCCGACAAAGAAAATATTCCCTCCGCTACAATCCAAATTGTGATTCTGGACACCGTTATCGCCCTTCTGGCCGGGATGGCCATTTTTACGGCTGTATTTTCAGCAGGATTGGATCCCACTGCGGGTCCCGGTCTGATCTTCCAGACCTTACCGGTGGTCTTTGCCAAGATGCCCGGAGGATATATATTTTCAATTCTCTTTTTCGTACTTCTGGTTGTGGCCGCGCTCAGTTCGGCGATTTCATTACTGGAAGTGATTGTGGCCTACTTCGTGGACGAACGGAAATGGCCTCGTCATAAAGCTGTTCTCCTTATGGGCGGCATTGCTTTTTTAATCGGAGTTCCGTCCTCTTTATCCTACAATGTCATGTCCAACGTCCATTTTTTTGGTCTTAATTTCTTTGACCTTGTGGATTACCTGGCCGCCAATGTCCTGTTACCGCTTGGTGGTTTATTGATCGCCGTATTTGTAGCCTGGATTTGGGGGTCGGATCGTGCACTTAGGGCGATCAAGACCGGAGCACCGGCCTGGTTTGCTGAAAAACACTGGGTGTCCGATGGCTGGCTAACAATCCTGAAATACCTGGCACCGGTCATGATCTTCATCGTCTTCCTCTTCAAACTATTTCGGATCATATGATAGCACAACGATTAGCGCCGGTGGGCACGCCCCGCCATGAAAAGATTTTTAACTGGGTTCAAAAGATCGAAGGATTGAATGGACTGAATCCATTGGTCTGGTTTGCCATTGGGGGGCTCTATGCGGCCGGAATCAGTGCATACGCCGGGAATATGGATCGGTACACGTTCTGGACTTTTTCCCGGTGGATACAGGGAAGCGTGGGAATTCTGATTTGGACATTGGTCTATGTATTCCTGCTTCGAAAGCAATCCTGGTTTGACTTTTCATCCGGATTTCAATTGAAACACCTGATCCTGAATTTATTGATCGGTCTTGTTGTTTTTCTAAGCGGATGGGTTCACTTTTCCATTAATGGATTAACCCAGGCGGTCCTTTACTTACTCGCCTTCCTGGCGATCTGGCTTGTGTTTACCATCGAAATCGATGAAAATGAAGACACCGGTAAAAAGACGATTCCAAATCCAACTTATCGTTTGACTGTTGCCGCGGTTGGAGGAGTACTGCTGCTCTTTACAATGTTTGCCGGAATATTCCGCGACGATCCGGTGTTGAGTACCGCTTCAATAGTGGCCTTGCCATTCTATATTGTTGCCTTATTCGATAATCACGTCCGACATGTTCAGCGCTTGCGATTCTATCCGGGATTCATATTCCTGGGATTCATCGCATCACGGGAAGCCTGGTTCTTTGTCATTGCCGTCATTTTCTTTTACTTCCTCCGACATTTTTATTATTTCCGTCTGGGTATTATCCATCCGTCTTTCGGTGTGGATCACGATGAGGAAAATCTGAATACCGCATGATCGAAATTGCGGACAACAAATGTGATTTCTGTGGTGCCTGCGTCAGTATTTGCCCTCCGGATTGCATCGAATTGGAAGAAGCGAATATTCGCATTGATGATGAAACGTGTATCGACTGCGACCTTTGTGTGTACGTTTGTCCATTGGAAGTCCTGAGTCATCATGATACCGAAGAAAGCTGATATTGTCGTAGTTGGCGGTGGACCGGCCGGGTCCACGTTTGCGCTTCACGCTGCTCAGGCCGGGCTGGATGTGATCATGCTGGAAAAGGATCGCGATATTGGTGTTCCTGTCCGATGTGGGGAAGCGGTAAGTGATGCCGGTCTGCGAATTTTCCACGAACCGGATCCGCGTTGGATTCGAACTACGATTGATCGCATTAAACTGGTTTCGCCTGACGAGACCGTGATTGAGTTCGGTTTAGCCGAAAAAGGCTACATCCTTGATCGTCGTATTTTTGACATGGATTTGGCAAGGTTCGCCGGGGAAGCGGGCGCAAAAATATTTACCAAAGCTTATGTGAATGGTTTAATAATGACGGATGGCGTTGTTTCCGGTGTAAAGGGACTCTACGTCAATGAGCCATTTGAGATAAGTGCAAAAATTGTGGTTGCCGCTGACGGTGTGGAAAGCCGTGTGGGCCGCTGGGCCGGGTTGCATACTCAACTCAAACTGAAAGATTTGGAATCCGGACTTCAGAAAACGGTTACCGGGATTGATGTAACATCAAATATAATTGAATTTTACCTGGCCAGCCATTGGGCACCAGGTGGCTATTTATGGATCTTTCCAAAAGGAGATCACAGCGCCAATATTGGCCTGGCCATTAATGGAGTTGAAGCGAAAAACGGGAAATCCGCCCACTATTATTTGGAATCGTTTTTAGCGGATAAATATCCCAACGCTTCGGTGTTGAGTACTGTGGCCGGTGGTGTCCCTGTGGCAAAAACGGTGAAGCAGATGGTTACGGATGGACTGATGCTGGTTGGCGATGCTGCACATACGGTGAATCCGCTGACGGGCGGCGGAATTATTCCCGGCATGCGGAGCGGGATGCTGGCAGCGGAAGCAGCCGTAAAATTGTGGAAAGCCGGAAAAGTACCCAGCCGGAAAAATTTGGAGATTTACCAGAAATCCTGGGACTCAGTCGGCGGGAAAAACCACGAACGGCTCTATCGGTTGAAAGAAGCCGTCTATCGAATGACTGACGATGAATTAAACGAGATTGCCCATCGGCTGGAGCCGGTACCGGAATCCAAACGCTCCCTCTTTAAAATGTTCTCCATTGCACTACGAACCAAACCGTCGCTGCTGATTGATGTAGCTCGACTATTTACAGGAATTTGATGATTGATAAAACACTGCTTGATGCTTTAGACCTATCGACTTTTATCGTATTTGATTTTGAAACCACCGGACTCTCGCCGGAAACGGATCGGATTATCGAAATTGCGGCGCTGAAATATGTGAACGGTGAGGTGGAGGACAAATTTGTCACGCTGGTGAATCCCGGAATTCCTATTAGTTCCATGATCACCGATATCACCAACATCTCCAACGATATGGTGCGGAATTCACCGCATGAAGAAGATTTGGTGGATGAATTCCAGGAATTCCTGGGTGAATATCCGCTGGTGGCCCACAATATTTCGTTCGACTGGTCCTTTCTCACCGCTTTGCGAAGACGCTTCGATAAACCGCTGCTTCCAAATCCCAAATATGACACGCTTTCTTTAGCACGTGCCTTTCTATTTGACCTGCCCGCTTTTAACCTTGGAACGGTGTCGGAGCAAATCGGGCTTTCCGCCGAAGGGTCGCACCGCGCCGAAAAGGACACCGAGAATTGCGGCGCTATTTTTTTGGAGTTGATACAGGAAGCGGCTTCATACAACCTGAATGTCATTTCCAAAATATTGGAAATCCTAAAACCGGGTGATTTTCCGAATAAGGCGCTATACCTGGCGATCTCCAAAGAATTGACCAAACAGGGAAAAACCAATGCCGGGTTAATCGCTGCCCGTCATGATCACAACATGATGAACAATTCGTATTTCTTCGACGGGGAAACCGATGTGACCGGCTTGACGCCCGAATCAGTGTTTGGTCCCGATGGCTATCTGGCTCAATCTCTGGGTGATTTTGAAGATCGTAAAGATCAGGTGAATTTTTCCAATTTTGTGGCGGACATTATTACCGGTGAACCCGCAAAAGGCATCGTGGAAGCGGGAACCGGACTGGGAAAATCCATGGCCTATTTATTACCGGCATTAAAAAAAGCTGCCGAAACCGATGGCGATGTCCCGGTGATCATTTCCTGCTACACCAAACATTTACAGGACCAGCTTTTCCATAAGGATCTGCCGCAATTAGCGGATGCGGTCCAAACTTCGGTGAGAGCCGTCAAATTGAAGGGGAGAAGCAATTATATTTGTTTAACGCGCCTGGACTGGGTGATCAGCGAAGCGGGGCGGATGCTTTCGCCGGGAGAAGTGGAATGTCTTTTGCCGCTGATCGTTTGGCTCAACTGGACAGAAACGGGAGATCTTCAGGAATGCAACGGATTTTGGGGCAGTCGTCCCGGACGCATCGCATCCATGATACAGAGCGACCCGGGTTTTTGCACCACCAACGTGTGCCAGAAACACAATGGTTGTTTCTTCGGAAAACTCCGGCGCATGACCACCGAAGCCAACCTGATCATTGTGAATCATGCCCTACTCTTGAGCGAAATAAACAATCCCGGAACGTTGCCGCCGTATGATACCGTGATCATCGACGAGGCGCACAATATCATTCCCACTGCTTATGGACAACTTTCCAGGAAACTGGACTTATACTACATCACAACCGTTTTGCAATTGGCAAATCCTGCGGATGAATCCAACAAACGCTGGAACAGCCAGCTTAAAGATGTCACCAAATTGCACACTGAAATGAATGAACTTTACACGCAATTGGTCAGTGACGTCCAAACCGGAACCTCAGCCGCGTCGTTGTTTTTTCAGGCGTTAGAGAGCTTCTCAGGCGACCGGTACAAACCTACCGATCCTTACACAATAAAGACTATCATTCCCAATCTGGCGGAAGAATATGCCAATGCCCATGACGAGTTAAAGACACTGACAGAATCTTTGAAACGCTTATTGGCAACATTGAAACACTGGAGTGACTTCCTGCTCAATAAAGATCCGGGACGGGACGAATTCCCGGAGATCCACATGGCCTTCGACCAGCGGTTGGATCTGGTACAAAACTTATTGGAAAACCTGTTAATCCTCACCGGTGAAACCCGTGATGATTGGGTCTATTGGCAGGAGGGATCGTACAAGCAGAACGATCGCAATGCGTCGCTGTATTTGTCCATGAACGGTTCACCCGTGGATATCGCCAATGATCTCTACGAAAATTTCTTTTCGAATCTGGATTATTGTGTCATGACTTCTGCGACTTTGCAGGTCGACGATCGTTTCGATTATTTCCTGAACCGGATCGGGCTCAGCTCAAATCGTAAGGATGTAACTCGAACCGCTGAATTTCCCAGTCCGTTTCATTACGATGACCAGGTGAAATACCTACAGTACGCGGGGAATCCGTCCATCACCAACGATCCCAAGGCGATTGCGAAGGTGATCTACAATTTGCATCAAAAATACAATCAGCGGATGATGGTCTTGTTTACTTCTTACCGTTTGCTGGAGGGAACCTACCGGTATTTACGCACTTTTTCCGGCGGACAGGAACTCCCCTTGTTTGCCCAGGTGTACGGCACCAGCCGCTGGGCGATTCTGAAAGGCATGCACGATACGGAAAACGGCATTCTCATGGGAACCAGCGCCTTTTGGGAAGGTGTGGATTTGCCCGGGAATCTGCTGGAGATATTAGTGATCACCAAATTGCCTTTTGATGTACCCACCGAACCGATTGTTAAGGCGTATTCGGCTGCTCTATCCGAACAGGGTAGCAATTCATTTATGGAGTTTAGCGTTCCTGAATGTATCATCAAACTGCGCCAGGGATTTGGCCGCCTGATTCGGACTACCCATGATGAAGGAATATTTGTTGTTCTGGACGATCGTGTTGTCACCAAGCGCTATGGCCGGCATTTTATGGATGCGATCCCGGTGCGAATGACGGTGGTGGACAGTCTGGATCAGTTTTCGATTTAATT
>CAZJWP010000084.1:0-9991 GCA_964549745.1 uncultured bacterium
ATCCTGGTTTTATTTCCCAAATGACCTTCAAGCCTGAATTATTCATGGGACATGAATAATTCACCCTTCGGACCGATCCCTACATGAAGGGATCGGGGCTAATAATCTTCAATTTTCATTTTTCAAATCACTCCCTTGTTCTCTTTTGGCAAAGCCCGTGATTATCCTAAATTGAACAGATGAATTCTTTTAACGATCATCTGATTGCTCACATCCAAAAAAAGCAATCCAGGTTGTGTGTCGGGCTGGATTTAAGTCCGGACCGAATGGGTGTTTCACCTGATGATTTGGATGCATTAAAAACTTATGCAAGGATGATTGTGGACACAACCCGCGATTTAGCGGCGGCCTACAAACCAAATCTTGCTTTTTTTGAACGATGGGGCGCAGAGGGTTGGGATTGGTTAAAATCATTGCGTGAATATATTGGAGACTCCGCTTTGGTTATTGCAGATGCCAAACGCGGGGACATCGGCGCTACCGCCCGACACTACGCTGAAAATATTCTAGTGAATCTGAACATGGATGCGATCACTGTAAATCCATATATGGGACGGGACGCAATCGAGCCGTTTTGTTCCTGGCCGGAAAAGGGCGTTTTTGTGCTTTGTCGAACATCAAATCCCAGCGGTGATGATTTGCAGACGGTTGGAAGTCCGGATTCAATTTATTCCCGTGTGGCCACCATGGCCGACAATCTGAATTACCAGGGGAATGTGGGTTTAGTGGTTGGTGCCACCGTCGGAGACGATCTGAAGAAAATCCGGGAACTGGCACCGGAATTACCCTTTCTTATTCCCGGAGTCGGAGCTCAGGGTGGGTCCATCCGGGATGCGCTGAGTGCAAGAACAGCCGATGGCGAGATAGTCGTGAATGTTTCCCGCAGCATTATTACCGCGGGAGACCGCAGTGCAAATGCGATCCGCGAGGCGGCGGAGAATTTTCGTAATCAACTAAATCAGGGTGAGAAATGACGAATGATTGGTTGGGGATTTTTAAGTCCACAGGTGCTTTAATGGAAGGCCATTTTATTCTTACGTCCGGACGACACAGTCCCATGTATTTTCAGTGTGCCCGGGTTCTGCAGCACCCGGAATGGCTGCAGGAATTTGCAGGCCGAATTACGGCTGAATTCAGCAATGAACCTGTGGACTGCGTGATTTCCCCGGCTGTAGGCGGCATTGTACTGGGCACGGAAGTCGGGCGGCAATTGGGCGCGCGGACAATCTTCGCCGAGCGGGAAAATGGAAAAATGACCTTGCGCCGCGGGTTGGAGATTAAACCCGGAGAAAAAGTCTTGGTTGTCGAAGATGTGGTCACAACCGGCGGGTCCGTGAAGGAAGTCATGGAATTGACGGAAGAACGGGGTGGAGAAATCGTCGGTGTTGGTGTGGTGGTGGATCGCAGCAATGGAACCGTTAAGCTTCACGAACATCAGATGTCTATTGTATCTTTACCCGCTATCAGTTATGCTTCGGACGAAATTCCGGAAGACCTGAAGAATATACCCGTTACAAAACCAGGAAGCAGGGGATTAAAATGAAACGATTTGGGTGGACAATATTTTTAACACTAATGGTGGTCTCATGCGGAAAAAAGGGACCGGAAAAGGAGGGCGCAATTATTTCAACAAAATTTGGTGACATTACATTGGAATTTTTCGATGATGCGGCACCTAAACATGTAGAAAGTTTCATCGCATTGGCGAAATCGGGTTATTTCGACGGGACAACCTTTCACCGGGTCATTCCGGGATTTGTTATCCAGGGCGGCGACCCCAACAGCCGTTTGGACGATCGCAGTAAACATGGTGAAGGCGGACACGCCGGTAAATATTTTGGCATTGGCGACAAGGACAATCCTGATACTTGGACTATCCCCGCTGAATTCAACGATAGACCTCACGCTCGCGGGACACTTTCCATGGCACGGTCCAACGATCCCAATAGCGCCGGGAGTCAATTCTTTATTTGTGTAAATGACATCCCACATCTTGATCACAAATATTCGGTGTTCGGTCGGGTGGTCAGCGGTATGGATGTGGTGGATCACATTGTCACAGTGCCGACTGATGAGCGGGATAATCCCAAAGATCCGATCCCGATGAAAGTCAAGATCGTCCCCTTGAGTCAAATCAAGAAGAAATGACACGTCGTAAAACCGTCGGTATTTCTTTAGGCGGGGGCGGCGCCCGCGGAGCGGCCCACATCGGCGTGCTAAAGATTTTGCACGATGCGGCGATACCGATCGATCACATCGCCGGAACCAGTTCCGGTGCTATTATGGGGGCGATGTACGCAGCGACCAAAGATCCGAATTGGATGGAAACCCATTTTCGCGCTTTCCTCGAAAGCGATGAGTTTGCTCAGTTGGGCACCGATGTCTTGCACAAAAATAATGATCCTGATTCGTTTTTCAGCCAGATTGCAAAAAAAGTTCAGGATCGACTGGTTATCATGATGGCTTTGAGCCGTACTGCGGTGATCAAACGTGAACGGGTTGAAAAGGCCATTCGATTCCTGATTCCGGTGGATACGTTTGAAGAACTGGCCATACCGATGGAAGTAGCTGTTACCGATCTGGTATCAGGCGAAACGGTAAGTTACCATTCCGGCGATTTGGTCGAAGCGGTAGTGCAAAGTGCGTCCATTCCCGGTTTTGTTCCGCCAACGGAAACCGATGGTCAAATCCTGGTTGACGGCGGTGTCAGCGCCCCGAATCCGGTGTTGGAGATCAAATCGTTTGTAGATACTGTCATCGCGGTGGACATCGCTCAGCGAAAAAAAGAACCGCCGCCTCCGAAGAATATTTTGGAAGTTATCAATCTAACCGAATCGGTTACTTCGTTGCATTTAACCGATCTGATCGTCAGTGCCGCCGATGTGGTGATTCGTCCCGATGTGAAAGGGCTCCACTGGTCGCGCTTTGATCAATTTGAAGAATTATTCAACAATGGGAAGGTGGCAGCAGAGGCTTCCTTGCCGAAAGTCCGGGCTGCTCTGCAAACCGGGTTTTGGGATCTTTTCAAGAAACAAAAAGTTCTCTCCTGATTTTCTGTTACCTTAACGTGACTATTTCATCGAAAAGAAAATGACATGCAAATGAAATCCATTACTCACAAAATCCAATTCCTGATCGTATTTATTTTAGGATTGTCGACAGGCTGGGGACAATTCTCCAATCCGGTCACCGTTTCCGCTGAGGCGGAATCGCCGGTCCATGCCGGTGAAGTTGTACCGATCCACATCACAACATCCATGGATCCTGAATGGCACATATATGCCGTTTATAATGTGACCGGCGGACCGATCGCCTCAAAGTTTGGTGTAACCGGCGATGCTGTAGTTGAAACAGGAGCCACCCGGGAACCGGAACCGGAAGTGGTGTACGATGAAGGTTTTGAATTGGAAACCCGCATTCATCCGGGCAAGACGACATTTACGGTTCCGGTGAAGCTTAAACCGGACCTGGCGGTCGGCACGGTGACCGTAACTGCCACCGCTTTCTACCAGACATGCAACGCCAGCATGTGTTTCCCACCCAAAGAAGTGACCGTTCCGGTAAATATTACAATCGAAGGTGGAGCGCCGCGTGCCGATCATACGACATTGGCAGCGATGGAACAAACGAATACAGAAACTTCCGGCGGCTTAGAATTGGATGCAGCCATCCAAAAAGGTTTTTGGTCTTTTATTCTGTTGGCGCTCAGTATGGGTTTCCTGGCCTTGCTAACACCGTGTGTTTTTCCCATGATTCCGATTACCGTGTCTTATTTTACCCATCAGGGTGAACTTGAAGGTAGAAATCCGGTCAAACAAGCGCTGGTATATGCGTTCGGAATCATTGCCACATTCAGTGTACTTGGTTTGCTTCTGGCTGTATTTCTTGGCGCCAGCGGAGCCAATCAACTGGCGGCCAATCCCTGGGTGAATTTGTTCATTGGCGGCTTGTTCATTTATTTTGCACTGAGTCTGTTTGGTATGTACGAGATTCAAGTTCCCATGGGCTTAAGGCAAATGGCGCTCAAGAACGAATCCCGGGCCGGTTATGTGGGAATTCTATTCATGGCGCTTACATTTACACTCACGTCGTTTACCTGCACCGTCCAGTTTTTAGGTTTACTTTTGGTCGCCGCTGCCCAAGGTCAGTGGTTCTGGCCCATAATCGGTATGGTAGTATTTAGCGCTGCTTTTGCATTGCCCTTTTTCTTTCTGGCCCTATTCCCCCAATATTTGGCGCGGATGCCCAAATCCGGCGGCTGGCTGAATGCGGTAAAAGTCATCATGGGTTTCCTTGAACTGGCGGCAGCATTCAAATTCCTGAGCAACACGGATCTGGTTCTGGGCTGGGGAATTTTCACTCATATTTCTGTTCTTGCCGTATGGACAATGATCATGACCTTCGCCGGGATTTATCTGTTAGGTAAGTTGCGGCTGCCCCACGATTCACCGTCGGAGTCGATTGGCGTTGGCCGAATGTTATTATCGCTATTTTTCTTAACCTTTGGACTTTATTTGGGAACAGGACTTTTCGGGCGGCCAATTAACGGACTTATTTATTCCTATTTACCGCCGCCATTGGATGACGGACAAATCGCCGCACCGGCAAATCACAATTCGTTCCACTGGATTGACAACCTTGAAGACGGGTTGAAACAGGCTCAGGCGGAGAATAAACCGGTATTCATCGATTTTACCGGTTATACCTGTACCAATTGCCGTTGGATGGAATCGAATGTTTTCACTGATTCGCGCGTTAAAGATAGATTTAACCAGTTTATTCTGGTTCGGCTTTATACCGACGGTGGTGAGAATTACCGTGAAAAACAAAATTATGAAATCAATCGTTTCGGGACTGCGGCATTGCCGTTTTATGTCATCCTCAGCCCGGACAATCAAGAAATTGCCCGTTTCCCGGGCTTAACACGTGACCTGGAACAGTTCCTGGATTTTCTGGATGCAGGACTAACCAATTCTTAATCGAAGGATCTCTCATGAAGAATGTCATCTTACTGATTTTAACCGCCGGACTGGTGATTTCCTGCGGACAATCCAAAGCTTCACAAAAGAAAGCACCGACCACTTCCGGTATAAAGGCACCAGCCTTTACTCTGGCTGATACAGATGGAAACTGGGTTTCCATGGATGATTTGGAAGGGAAAGTGGTACTGTTGAATTTCTGGGGAACCTGGTGTCCTCCTTGCCGCCGGGAAATTCCGGATTTCATCAAAGTGTACGATCAATACAAAAGCAAAGGTTTGGAAATTGTTGGAGTTGCACTTTCTTCCGGTTCTCCGAAGGACATTGCTTCCTTCATGAAAAGTATGGGTATGAACTATACGGTGCTTACGGATATTGAGAAAAATGACACACAAATGGTGACCCAACAATACGGCCAGGCAACCGGTGAACGAATTGATGGAATACCCACCACCTTTATTATCAATCGTGACGGGTATATTGTGAAACGATACCTGGGTCCGCAATCCGAATCCACGTTAATTCACGATCTGAAACCCTACTTGTAATCATGAGGAATCTTAGGCTCGCAGTCCCGGTCATTTTGGGCCTGTGTTATTTATGGGGTTCACCGAGTACCGATTATTGGCAACAGAATTTCCACTATACAATGCAAGTCCGTCTGGACCCGGACCAGGATCATCAGATTACCGCGCATTCTACGATTGTTTATTACAACGAATCACCGGATACACTGGATCGGATTTACATGCATCTTTATCCGGAAGCATTTAAGAAAGGATCGGTGAAATACAGGGAATTCAGCCATCAGATGGGACGTCTTGGACGTGCCCGCGGTTTTATGAAAGATATTTCGCCCTATGAGTGGGATTTGAAAATCGATCAATTCGAAGTGACGAATTCCGATCAAACCCAATCCAACGATTATTCAATCGATGATACAATTCTACTGACCAAACTTCCGGAGAAACTGGCGCCTGGCGATTCGGTAACGCTTAATATCGACTGGAAGCTGAAAGTGGGGACCATGTTTGAGCGTTCCGGGAAAATGGGTACCCAATACAACATGGCGCAATGGTATCCCAAACTGGTTGTATACGACCACCATGGCTGGGAGCCGAATGTTTTCCACGCGGAAGGTGAGTTTTACGGAGAATATGGTGATTTCGATGTCACTCTGGATGTTCCGAATAATTACACTGTTGGAGCGACAGGTATTGTGGTAGACGGCGATCCCGGTTGGGATTCGGTGTCGGTGGACACCGCCCAAAATTTTGGGGATTGGATGGATTCCTTCAAATTCCCCACAGCGGATAGTACCCGGCGACGGGTGGCTCGGTTTACCGCGCATAAAGTCCATGATTTTGCCTGGGCCGCATCTCCGGATTTCGTGTATGAGTCGGGAAGTTGGAACGGGATTGCGATTCACGTTCTTTATGACAAAAGTGATATGGATTGGAATAAAGTGGTGGTCACTCGCGCTGCTGAAGCTTTACGCTGGTTATCTACTCAATTCGGGATGTATCCTTACCCACAGATGACGGTTATCGATCGACGGCGCGGCGGCGGAATGGAATACCCGATGCTGGTGATGAATGGCGGCTCCAGCGAAGGATTAATTGTTCACGAAATCGGCCACAATTGGTTTTATGGAATTTTAGGTAATAATGAAACAGACCAGGCATGGTTGGATGAAGGATTTACATCCTTCCAGACACGCTGGCATGCCCTGACCGAATATCCGGACGGGCTTGACCCGAATCGACCGTGGCTGGATCCATTTCGCAAGAAACATTGGCATTATACCGGCTATTATGATCGGGATCAATGGCGGTGTATTCGGGCGGAGTTGAGTGGATTTGATGAACCCGTTCAGCGGAAATCTTATCTTTATAAGGGCGGCTCCAATTACGGAGTGAATGTGTATACCAAAGCATCGATCATGATGCATGAATTAAAAGCGATACTGGGTGATTCATTGTTCACCTCAGCGATGCAATACTACTACCGAACCTGGGAACTCAAACATGTGGATGAGTATCGCTTCCGCATGGCGATGGAAAAAGCCTCCGGGCAGCAATTGGACTGGTTTTTCGATGCCTGGTTGAATGACACTCGTTTTACCGATCTAAAGCTGAAACATTTAAAAACCGAGTCTAATCCGGAAGGCGGCTATCAAAATACAATTATTGTTAAACAGCTCGGTGATCGATTTGTCCCGCCCGTTGTGGATCTGGTTTTTAAAGACGGATCACATCAACGCGTAAAAAGTGATGATTTCCTCTGGCGTTTTTCGGATACTTTAAAAGCAGTGAGTAAAGAAAAACCAATCTCGGCTATTGTGGACCCGGACAATGATTATCTGGATATTGACCGCCGGAACAACTATTCCGGACGCTTTCCCAGCGTATTCATGTTCCAATGGCCCGGAATGTATTACCAGCCGCGGGACGCACGGGTGATTAGCTGGCAACCCCAGCTGTATTATCAAGATAAAGACGGATGGATGCCCGGATTAAAACTGGAACGAGATTACGGACCCTGGGAATCCACAACGTTGAAATTAGTCGTTTCACCGAAAACCAGCCGTGTTTACTACGATTTGAATGGATGGCGTAAGCCCAAGCACAAACCTGCGGGACAACGCTGGTTGATTTTTCATGCATTTGATTTTGGTGGTGCAGACGGAATCAAACTACAGGTGAACCGGCAGATGTCACCGGGATATGGAATGCAACCGACTTTGACAGTCCGGAATGGGATATATTCGGTCAATGCCAAAGATACAAGCCGGACCGATCTTTTCGATGTTGGCCGGAGTACCGTCCTGTATTCCCACTGGACTCTGGACGCCGGAAATCACACAATTTCATGGGAAGTGAATACCGCACCATCCGGTTGGTCGGACTGGAGTTTTGCCCGAACAACTTTGACGGCAACCGGCGAACGCGACCTGGGTAGATTTCATTGGAAAAATCGAATCTTTGCGGGGAAAATGTGGTCGCCTGACACGCTCCCGGGTCAAGAGTTGTTTGGTTTAGGCGGGAACAGTTCCTACGATTTTTACGATCATTCCTTTACCCGGGATGCATCCTCATTCTATGGTGTTTCTAACCTCCGGAATCACTACCATATTGGCAGCGACGGCAATTTGCGCGGATTTACCCAGGACTACTCGGGAACCGAAAGCATCCTGGCGTGGAATACATCCATGGACCGTGATGTTAATGTCCCCCATATCAATTTGACGGCTTCTGCATTTTCGGATTGGGGACTGGTTAACGGATTCAAGCTGACCTCCGGCGATCAGGGTTTTAATAATGATCTTATCGGTGACCTTGGATTTGGGTTGGAACTGAGCAAATTCATGTTTGGCAGTCACTACTATTTACGAGTTGATTTTCCATTCATGACCTATGGTCAATCCTCCGGAAGTAAGACTGATTTCAACAATTGGGTATTTAGTTTTCAGTCAGCTTTCTAACCTGAATAATTCAGGCTAATCGAATAACCCCGACTCAAACCTATAACTCCGTAACCTGTTTCCGGAGTTGGCTTGCGGGAATAGAAACGATGATTTTGTCAGTTTCACGAAACTTTTTAGCTCATGCTACATTGAAGCAATAAAAAAATTCTGAGGCAGAAATGACAAAAAAAGCAATCATCTTTCTTCTGACATTCCCGTTGATCCTGACGGCGCAAAATTCCGTTCTGGAACAGTTTAGCAAAGCATTCGAAGATGTGGCAGAACACGCGAATCCGGCCGTTGTTACCATTTTAACCGACCGGGTTGTTAAGTTGAACGATATTCATCCAAATATTCCATTCGAAGGTTTCCCATTTTTCTCTCCCAACACACCCCAACGTGAATTTCATGGACAAGCTTTGGGTTCCGGGGTGATCGTGGATAAAGATAAAGGTTATATCCTGACCAACAACCACGTGGTGGAAGATGCGGATGAAATTAAAGTAGAATTAATGGATAAAAGGGTAGAGGATGCCAAAGTTGTGGGAACGGATCCGAAATCGGATATTGCCGTACTCCAGGTAAAGGTGGATGATCTTCAGGAGTTGCCCTTAGGCGATTCGGATAAATTGCGCGTTGGCGAATGGGTTCTGGCCGTAGGCAGTCCATTTTCCGCCAATCTGAGCCATACGGTTACAGCCGGAATCATCAGTGCACTGGGTCGTAGCAATATTATCAGTGGCAATAATTACGAGGATTTTATCCAGACCGATGCAGCGATCAATCCTGGAAACAGTGGTGGTGCATTATTGAATATGAAGGGTGAATTAATCGGAATAAATACAGCAATTGCCACCGGTGGATATGAAAAAGCAAACCGCGGAGTTGGTTTTGCTATTCCTTCAAACATGGCTAAAAAGGTGATGAATGACCTGATCAACAAAGGCTATGTTGTTCGATCCTGGTTGGGAGTGTACATTCAGGAAGTGACTGAAAAAGTGGCACGAGCGATGGATCTGGATACACGTTACGGTGCTTTAGTAGGCAGCGTTGTGGATAACAGTCCCGCCGAAAAAGCCGGATTGGAAGAAGGGGATGTAATCACCAAATTCGATGGTCAGGACATCACCGGCCCTTCGCAGCTAAAAAATATCGTATCTTCGACACCTCCGGGCGAAAAAGCGGAAGTAGAGATTATTCGGAATGGACATAATAAAACCATTGATGTCACGCTGGAGGAGTTGAATGATGAAGAGGCTCTGGCAGATAATGGCCCAACTCAATCGGAATTTGGGTTAACCGTAACGGATATAAGCCGCTCGGCGGCAAACCGGTTTGGATTGGACAATGATGAAACCGGTGTTGTTGTGACCGATGTTCAAGCCAACAGTGCCGGTGAAAAAGCCGGTATTCGTACCGGTGATGTGATTACCCGGGTCGGAACCGAAAAGGTCAGTTCCAAAAAAGATTTTCTAAAATTGATCGATAATCAAAAGAAACAAGACACTCTGCTCTTACTGGTTAAACGAGACGACATTTCACGATT
>CAZJWP010000085.1:0-9969 GCA_964549745.1 uncultured bacterium
TCCCAACCATTTTACCGGTTAGTGTCAAAACAGTAATTTCAGACGGAATCCCCAATCGCAGTGGCGGTCCCCAATATCCGGTTCCACGATTTACATAAATCCAGGTATCATTATGTTTATATAATCCGGCGATATACGGAGTGGATCGTTCGACTGCCAGGTTAAACGGTTTGAATTGTCCGCCATGCGTATGACCGGAGAGTTGAAGGTCGAATCCCAATTGGGATGCTTTTTTTATTGCACCCGGTTGATGTGCAAGTAAGACCTTTACCGACTTTGATGGGGCTCCTTGCAATGCCATCTCCGGATTTGGTGCATTTTCCGGATCCATTTGCTTGGCAGTTATATCCGTTATTCCTGCCAAGGTTATTGTCCCATTGCCTTTTGTGATGACACGGTTTTCATTTATTAACGGTACAAATCCCAGCGATTTCACGACAGGTATCCATTGCTTTACTCCGCTATAATATTCATGATTACCGGTGATAAAGTATTTTCCGTATTTTGCTTTTAAATCGGACAAGGGTGTGAGTTGATCACTCAGGTACTTTGCTGAACCATCCACAAGGTCTCCGGTGAGAACAATCATATCAGCTTTTATTTCAGACGTTTGATCCACAATTCTTTGGAGATAATCCCGTTTGATTGTAGGCCCAACATGAATATCGGATAATTGTACAATTCGGAATCCTTCCAGATCAGGCGGCAAATCTTCAATCGGTATTGATATGTGAAAAATAGTGGCTTTTTTCCGTGCCTGGTACATTCCCCAAAGTGAAAGTCCACCGGAAACAGCCAGCAATCCCAATCGAGCGGTTTCACTAATGAATAAACGGCGGGTGTCACTTTGTACGCCCTCGGTGTATCCTGAATTCGCCATGAGCGTCATAAGTCGTGAAACGCCCAACCAAACTCCCCACAAGATGTCGAAGGACAACAGTATGAAAAAGGAGAGTACAAAGAATCCCAAGCTGAAATAGCCTGCCCAGGAAAATTTATCAATCAGACTGCTTTCAATACCTTTATATCGAAGTAAAACCGGTATTAGTGGCAAAAACATCAAAAAGGTGATTAATACCCATAATATCACATTGCCGGAACCCGAGAGGTGAAGCGTCGGAATGATTCTGAATCCTACATACCCGTGGATGAGCGCCAGTACTGTTATTATGATGAGAAGAAACGTATGAACCTCCGAATTGTTATTTTGTCATTAATTGTATGGAATTCGAACTTATCGATTAATGATCTCGTTCGAATGGATTATCCGATGATTTAATCAAAGCGTACCCCTCTTTAAGTCTAAAGGATTTACCTCTCGAAAATTGTGAGATTACTGCCGGTGATATACCCAAGTATTGCTGCAATTGCGGTAACGTTAATTTTTGATTTCCGATCATTAGATTTGTCGCCGGACTCAATTGTGAAATGTCGTTACCCGAGCTGGGGATTCCTTCAAATCGAAGAAAAAGATCATGCCCGCCTGAATACCGAAGCGACTTCCAAACAACATTGTTTTTTAACACCGGAATTTTGTCAAGATAATCTGCATTCAACCTGGATTCAATCACCAGATTTTCCGGTGTAATTCTGGTTTTGATGTATTCTATTCCATGTCGAATGTCAGTTTTCAGTTTGTCTTCCAGAGAGGAAACCAGAACAAGAGATAACTGATCCGCAGTGATCACTGACGATGGAGGTACATATTGTTTGGGCTTTGGATTTGGTTCTGATCGATTCCCATCAACAATAGTCGAATTCTCCTTTTCCGAAATAGGTTTTGGCAAATGTAATGGCACAATTTTCGTGTTATAATTATGTACTGCAGCATTAGATGAGACATTTTGTTCGATGGTTTGCGGGGCCAAGGTGAATCCTAATCCTACTTTTGATAAAGTATCCGACTTAATCATTTTTAATACGGTCTGAGCGGATTCAGTGGTATCCGGGTTTTGATACCATCCCGGAACTGAGTTTAATCGATGGACAAAGACTGACGTGACCATCAGGGCAACACAGACCAGACCGGTCAACGCGATCAGTGTTCCGTAATACATCCGTTTAAGATTTCTAATCACAGGCAAGCAGACTTATGTGAATTCATAACCTTAAAGTTAGATGCATCTTGTTAATTAATTCATGTTTTACCTATGTTGGTTTGCAATAAAACCGTAAAAACAATTACATGAAGTATTAATGGCATATTCTGTCTCCTGACGGTAAATTTTTGATTATCAGTTCTGCCGCTTGAAAACAATATTCAATCCATCTCTCAGGAAAAAAACCGGACTTCAATTTAGAGTTCAGCGTTTCCAAATCAAAATCGCCGGTATGAAAACGTGCCTTTTATCCATGAATGAATTCCTTTTATAAAACGATTCTGTGATGAAATATCCGCGCACGCTTCCATATTCAAACCAAATATTACCTATTGTGGTAATTCTTGTATTGGGATTGGTTTATCTCATTCCAAAGATGATTGAACAACCACCGACTCCTGAAATTTCCGGTGTATCACCGGTATTAGCCGTATTTCCATTTGAAAACCTGAATCCGGATTCCAGCCAAAATAATTTGTCGGCGATTCTTCAGGATCTGATCATTACGGATCTTTCCGATCTTAGTCGATACAGGATATTGTCCGGGGAGCGGTTGCTGGATATTCAGAAGAACCTTGAGGTATCGCGAGCAGATATTTTGATGCAAAACGAAATTCTGGATGTGGCCCGCCACGCCAAAGCAACCGCTCTGTTAACCGGCCGGATATATATGATGGGCGGACAAACAATCATCACGTCACAGTTATTAAGGTCCAGCGATGGTGTTGTATTGAAATCCCACAAAGTGGAAGGGAAAGACCTTTACCATTTAGTGGACCAATTATCGGAGGCCATTCGATCCACGCTTGAACCACACGAAGCTCAATCACAATCGGTGTCGATTCCTGTCGCTGAAAAAACAACGCAATCCATTCCGGCATACAATTCTTATCTTGCCGGTATTAAGGCGCTTAACTCAGCATTATATAAAAAGGCCATTGATTTCTTTGATACGGCCTTAAAAGATGATCCGCATTTTAAGAAAGCGTTATTTAAAAAAGTCACTGCCGAGTGGTGGGCCGAATCTCATGGGGAAATTCCAAAAGGCGAGACAATTAAGACTCTCAAATGGATTGAGTCACAAAACCTGGCTCAATCCAATGAAGAAAAATTCATGGTAATAGGACTGGATGATCTCGTACAACGCAAATTCAGTGATGCACGCACAGTTTTCCAGGATTTGATTCGTTTACGTCCTGACAATAAGGATTATTGGTACAATTTAGGCGAAGCGCTTTTCCAT
Organism: uncultured bacterium; assembly: GCA_964549745.1. Taxonomy (GTDB): domain Bacteria; phylum Fidelibacterota; class Marinisomatia; order Marinisomatales; family J089; genus J089. Next base: position 3,343 of record CAZJWP010000085.1, read on the forward strand.
GGAGGCGGTGAGGACTTAAGAGCTTTGGATGCCATGGACCACGCCTTACAACTGGACCCGGATTTTGAACTTGCGTATATCCATATTCTGGATATTTACATGATGCGGCGATTCTACGAAAGAGGTTTGGAATTCACGGGGAAGATATTGGAGAAGAATCCCAATCATCCCATGGCCATTGAACGCAGAGCGCAATTTTTTACCGTGATGGGCGAATTTGAAGATGCCCGATCAATTTTGACCCGAGCAATTTCAGTCAATCCGGAGAATCTATCGTTTAAAATCCGATTGGCGGAGACCAATTATTTTTCAGGTGAAAATGAATCAGCAATCAAGGGAATTCACGACCTGTTGAAGACTCAGGACATGGCTACCGGAGATATTGTGCGTTGTCTGAATATCCTGGCATCCGGTTATCTGATTAATGGGCGATATCTGGATGCAGCTAACGAATTGGACCACTTTGAACTGAAATCCGATTCCTTGTTGAATACTTCCATTAAGGTTGAAGCTGCATTTTTAGCAGGATTAGGCGGTCACATTCAAAAACATGATCAAATCCTGGCAAAATGCAATTTCGATACATCCGAAACCAAATTATGGGAGAAAAAAATTCAACTGGAATCATTTCTGGCTTATTTGAACAATGATACCGAATTGTGGAATCGACTGGAACCGGAATATCGTTCCGTTTCCGATAAGAAAATGGAAGAACTTGATGCAATTTTCAAAAGTTATATGACATGCATCTCTGCGATGATGAAAAAGGATTATGCATCGGTGATCAGGGAAAATGAGGAGTTAATAAAATCTGATTTTCCCGGTCAGTTTTGCCGGTATCTTTTGGCCGTGGCATACTGGAAATCCGGACTATCGGAAGAAGCGTTGGATATGGCGGGACAGATGCAAAGTTTAGGGATTGATCCGGGTAATTATTATTTCAATTATCCACGCAGCTATTATTTGCAAACAATGATTTACCTGGACATGGGGGACACGACGAAAGCGCTTCAGGCCTATGGAAATTTGGAGACGATCTGGAATCAGGTCGATAAAACCAGTCCTGAATGGCAGGAAGTACAACGACAAATACAAAATCAAACGACGGGAGTACTCTAATGCATCATGAAATCATTCCGCTATTTGGAAAACTATGGTGGTCGGCGTTTTTAACCACAAGTATTGTCATTACATTTATTTTGTATGCAGGGAAGAAAATGTCACCGGACCATACCAAAATCGCCACAAAGGTGATCGGGCTTTTTCTGATTTTTGTCGCTGTTGGAATGCAACCTTATGAAATGGCTATCGGAAAATGGGATGTTCGGTCAAGTTTGCCTCTTCAGATGTGCGGCATTTCCGCCTGGCTTTCCGGTTTCTCGCTATTGTTTGATCAAACCTGGATTTTTTATATCGTCTTTTATTGGGGGATTCCCGGTGCGTTCCATTCCATTATGACACCTGAATTCACACTGGGAACCGAAGGATTGTTTTTCTACGAATACTATATCTCCCATGGCGGGATTATTTTGGCTGCCCTTTGGGGAACCATGATTTTGAAACGACGTCCCGCCGAATGGTCCTGGCTCAAGATGTTTGGTTGGACTCAACTGGTATTACCGATCGTTGGATCAATTAACTGGTTGTTGAATGCCAACTACATGTATATCTGCAAACCGCCGATGGTGGAGAATCCATTTATTGTAGGACATTTCCCATATCATTTAATCGGGCTTGAATTCGCAGCCCTGTTACATTTTGCAATCGTCTATTCTCCGTTTGGATTTTCCCGCTGGCGTAAACGAAGACTTCAGACTGCCTCAGCGACGACCTGACGGCCGGGATTTGCACCACACAACGACCCCAAACTACCGTACATTTAGCCAATGAATATGCTGATCTTTTATTTTCTTTTGGCATTGGGCGTCTCCTTTCTGTGCTCCCTGCTGGAATCCGTCTTATTGACGGTAACACCCAGCTATGTTTCGGTAGTTCGGAATCGGTACCCGAAGGCCGGGCAGGTGCTGGTATCATTAAAGGCCAGGATCAATCGCCCTTTGGCGGCCATATTGTCTTTGAATACGATCGCCAACGTCGTTGGCGCAGCGGGAGTTGGCGCCAAAACACTTGAATTATTCGGCAATAAATACCTGGCCGTTTCTTCAGCAATATTGACCCTTTCCATTCTGATTATTGCGGAAATTATTCCCAAAACTTTGGGTGCTGTCTACTGGAAGAAATTGGTCTTACCGGCCGCTTATGTTATACGCGTCTTAATTGTAATTACCTATCCTTTCGTCTGGTTTTCGATTCGTTTTTCTTCATTATTAAAGGAAAACAAGCACCAATCCGTTTCCCGGGAAGAAGTGGTCGCCATGGCTGAGATCGGTGAAACCGAAGGGACGATTGAAGAAAAGGAAAGTGAGATTATCGAGAACCTTTTTAACCTTCGAAATGTGGAGGCTGAGGAGGTTATGACGCCACGGTCGGTGATTTTTGCCGTAGATCGGAATTGGACTGTGGGAGAAGTGATTGAGAAATATTCACCCCTCGCATTTTCACGGATTCCTGTTTATAGTAAAGATTTGGATCATGTGGTGGGAATGATACACCGGTATGATTTGGTCAATGCCCAGGCAGAGGATCGTTTTGACGTTCCCCTCCATGAATTAACCGAACCGATTATTACCGTCCAGCAGGACGAATCGGTGGCCGACATTCTGGATCGCTTTGTGCGTTTGCGTCATCAGATTTTTATGGTATCCGATGAATTCGGAACGACGACGGGATTAATCTCACTTGAAGATGCAATCGAGACGCTTTTGGGTGTTGAAATCGTAGACGAACACGATTCGGTAGTCGACCTACGTAAATTAGCCCGGGAAAAGTATCGATCAAGGATCCGGTCCGAACCTTCAGCGGAACATCATCAACCAGCCGATGACAAGTCTGATCACTGATTCTTTTGGACTGGTAGCCGTTTTACTGGCAGTCCCGGCGTTGATCTTCGCCGGGAATCGAATTCCGGTTGTTCAACGGTTTTTCAAAATCATCCCGCCACTGGTTTTTGCATACTTTATTCCATCGATCCTATCGAATATTGGAATCATTCCGCGATCGGCTCCCGTCTATAACCAAATCAAGACATTTGTCCTTCCCGCCAGTTTGCTCATGTTGACATTGGCAGTCGATATTAAAGGTATCCTAAGACTGGGTCCCAAAGCTGGTCTGCTCTTCTTATCCGGAACTTTGGGAGTGGTGATCGGCGGACCATTTGCGTTGTGGCTCTTTCGTTCACATTTGCCGCCCGATATCTGGAAGGGAATGGCCGCCCTTTCCGGGTCGTGGATCGGCGGAGGCGCAAATTTCATTGCCATTGGTAAATCGGTTGGCGCAACCGATACTATGCTGGGAATGATGGTTATTGTCGATGTTGTTGTGGCGTACACCTGGACCGGAATTCTTCTCTTTTTAGCCGGACGTGCACAGCGTTTTGACCAGATAACCGGAGCGGACACTACGGCTATTGTGGAGCTGCAAACCAAAGTGGAATCCTTCCAAAAATCCACTTCCAGAATTCCCGACACTACGGATTGGATGGTTTTATTGGCTTTGGCATTTGGAGGCGCCTATCTCGCATATCTTATCGGAGAATGGTTACCTTCGTTGGGCGATATCATCTCGCATTCCACGTGGCGGGTGATCATTATTACAACGATGGGTGTAAGTATTTCGTTTACAAAATGGAAGAAATTGGAAGGAATCGGCGCAAGCAAATTGGGAACGGTCATGTTATACTTGCTGATTGGTGTCATTGGCGCCAACGCGAATTTTAAAGCCTTGGGAACGGTTCCCTGGTTATTGCTGGCAGCGGTTGTTTGGATACTGATCCACATTGCACTACAGTTTATCACTCTGAAATTGTTAAAAGCGCCTTTATTTTTCCTTGCGGTGGGTTCTCAGGCCAATATTGGCGGCGCCGCATCCGCGCCGATTGTTGCTGCCGCTTTTCATCCGGCACTGGCTTCCGTTGGCGTGATGCTCGGTGTAGCCGGATATGTTCTCGGGACTTATGCCGCTTTGATTTGCGCAGCTTTGCTCCGATGGGTCGCCTGATATTTATCCTATTGTTCGGTATCCGGATATTTGCAACCGGATTGATTGGACAAACCACCGGCGATCTTCGGTACTTTTTATCGGAAACCGATGTATTAAGCAATCACTCCGTCCCCCGGATTGAAGTCAAAGGAAAAGCGCATTTGGAAGGACGATTCGATTCGAATATTCATGTGATTGAGTTGAAAAGCCTGAATTCGGACATGACGACCAAGTGGGAAAAAGGATTTAATTACGATGAAAAAGGGAATTTGGAACAAAGACGCGAATGGGACGGACAGGGGAATCTGGTTTCGGAAATGACGATGGGGATTGATAAAGATGCGAAGAATTTTGTGCATTATTTATATGGAGTCGACCAAGTGCTCTCCTGGGGAGATCGATTCACTATTCGTCGATTTAATCGCAGGAACTATCCTTATCAAAAAACCTTTTATGAGGCGGATGGGAATCCTTACGGTCAGGTGGAAGAAATTTCCGATTCTCTTGGACGGATCAAGTATAAAGTCTGGACCCGGCTTCCGGAAGGTGAAGTGATTCGTCGGTGGGAATATCGTTACGGACCAAAGGGGGGATATTCACTCCAACAATTTGATCGATCCGGAGCCGTGGTTGAAAGAAAGATTTACAACCCGGCCGGACAACGTGTCATCATTACTTTTATTCAGCCGGATACGAATCGTCGGTTACACAATCTGACGATACATTACAATCTAAGTGATTCCTTAAAAGCAGGATCCATTTCTCTAATCCAGTCCAATACAGGGAAACTAAAGGATTATACATTGGAGAACGAGGAGTTGTTACCCGGTGAACATGAAATTGTTCTCGACGAGAAACCTTTTGTTTCGGAATCTGCAGAATATTCATTGGTATTCAGTGGAAACAGTATGCGCGAAGGAGTTGTGCAAAATGACACCTTGCAGCATATACGTTTTGATATAACCCCGCCCGAATTGACGATCGGAGCCGATACTGTTTTAACGATACCAAAAATCAGGTTTTCAACCACTGAACCCTTAAAAGAAGGCACTTTAGTATGGATTCCTGATTCCACAACCGTATTATCAACGTCTCCGCGTTTAATTCCCCTGACTTCCACAGAATTGAAGTTTTCGGACTCATTGGCATTTAGTCCAAAGTTTGCGTCAAATCTGGATGAAGAAGGGATTTATCGTGTCGTAATGCTGGCTCGCGACCTTGCAGGAAACCTGGGCAAATCTCCCGCGATTCCACGTGTTCGCTATGATCCAAATCCTCCGGAAATCGGAATTGAATCGCCTGAAAGTCAATCCATCTCAAATGATTCGATTGTCAGCTTCACGAATGACGAAAAGTTATCCGAACTCACGGTTTGGCTGAGCACATCAATCGGGCGATTTTCCTTTGGGTTAACGAATCAATTGAAACCCGGGAAAGAATCCTGGGCATTTCCGGATGCGTTTTTAAAACCAGATGTCAATATATCGCAGCTCAGTTTAGTAGCAAAAGACTTGGCAGGAAATGTTTCGGACTCCGCCATAGTTCAGAATCTACGGTTTGATTTCACCCAGCCTCATCTGACCTTGATTTACCCGGCTTCCGGCACACATATCAGCGATGGTTCAATGTCTGTTGTTGCGAACGAGTCGATCATGGATTTTGATGTACGATGGCACAAGGATGATCAACCGGATAGTACTGATCTTGTATTTACAATCACTGGAAATGCCAATACCGCAGGGGATAAGATTAACCTGCATCCACCGATAGAAGATTCATTGCAGGTCAATCAGATTTATTCACTCACAATCAGTTGCCGGGATTCTGCCGGTAATCGATCCAACAGGATCACATCAGACAGTCTTCGATATGATCCTGATCCGCCTGAATTCATTATCCTGAAACCGGAATATGGTGAAAGGCAAAGACCGTTTAAACTGGTTTTTGAAGCGAATGAAACACTTGAGAAGGGCGGAATGTATCTCAGCCAGACAAAAAGGGGTAAAACCGATACAATCGCTTTTTCTTTTCCTGATAGTCTATTGAAAGCGGGTGAGCATACATTTAGTCCCGGCGCTGTTCGCGAATTGGGTCTGAAGGGAGAATTTTCTTTATGGGTCACAGGCGAAGACCTGGCCGGGAACATGAGTGAAATATCCCGGGTTAACCGATTTTACATTATTCCCGCCGAATAACGTTCAAGGTAATCAATTAATTTTTTCATCAATTGGAGTTTCCTGAACTTCGCCGTTAAATTTGCCGGCAATTTTTAGGAGAAAAATCAAACAATGGCCAAAAAAGCAGTAAGTTTTGCGGATAAAGCCAAAAAAAGTAAAGCAGACGAATCAAAATACGTGAAATACGTTAAATCTGTTCAATCGGAAAAAACCGGTCACTGGCGTTTTAATGAAACCATGATTCGCTTAGTCGGAGGTGAAAACCTGGATTCTGCGTTAAAGCGATTAGATATAGAGGCTAATGCCCTGGATATTGAAATGCCTAAATTTGAAGAACCGGAACCGGTTGTAG
>CAZJWP010000086.1:0-9957 GCA_964549745.1 uncultured bacterium
CTGCCGTGGCCATATTTTTGTTATTTATAAACGGTGAATTACTTAAACGCAAATTGCATCAATGATCGCGTATTTATCCGGAGCCATGGAAAACGCCCGTGACGAAGGCTCAGCCTGGCGTAATGATTTAACAGATTGGCTCCGAAAAGAGCTGGGACACGATGTTATTGATCCGGTGGAACTTGCCGCTGAATTGGTTCAAAAAGAAAACGCAGACAGCTATCGCGATTGGAAAGTCACAGATCCGATTCGTTTCAGGAATATTGTCCGGAAGATGATTGCCCGTGATTTATTCGCCGTAAAATCGGAATCCGATTATGTGATTTGCTTGTGGAATGAAGATGTATTAAAAGGCGGCGGGACGCACGGAGAAGTGACCACGGCATACGACCATGGTATTCCCGTTTATCTGATCAATCAATTGCCCCAGGAAGATCTGAGCGGGTGGATTTTTTCGTGCAGTACGGAAGTATTCGATGATTTTACGGGATTAAAGAAATTCCTTAAGTCTTATTATAATGGAAGTAAAATATGACGGGTCCCAGGGCAATCATTCATTTGGACCGGCTCCGCCACAATATTCGTGAGATTAGCAAAAAGTTGGGTTCGGTACCGTTGATGGGTGTGGTGAAGGCCAATGCTTATGGTCATGGTGTTATTCCGGTTACCCGTGCATTGCAAAAAGAGGGCGTCGATTTCTTTGCGGTTTTCACAATCGGTGAAGCGCTGGAATTGAGGAAAGCAGGTATCAACGATCCAATCCTGGTTTTCAGCCGGACTCAACCGGAGGACTTAAAAACTGCTCTGGAACAAAACATCCACATCAACCTGAGTTATACCGACGATTTGAAAGCAGCAAAAGCATTCCATCAAAAATTCGGAAGGACCCCGGTTTACCATTTAAAAATCGATACAGGGATGACCCGGCTGGGGCTTTCGGAATCGGAAGCGCTGGCGGCCCTGGCTGTTGCCAAAGAAAAACCCGGTTTCAGGATTGAAGGCGTCTACTCCCATTACGCCACTGCCGATGAAGGTGATTTAACGTATGCGCATCTTCAGCACCGTCGTTTTGAGCAGTTTTTAGACAAAGCGGAAGCGGTGGGGAAGACCTTTAAATACATTCACTTTTCAAACAGCGGAACCGTCCTGAATCTGCCTGAATCTTACTACAATATCGTTCGTGTAGGAATGCTCATGTACGGCGCCTATCCATCGGACGAAGTTCCGAAAGACCTGGACTTGCATCCCGTAATGGAATTTCGGGGACCGATTGTGAGCCGGCGCCGCGTCCCGGCCGATACGCCGGTGAGTTATGGCGGTGTTTATCATACAAAAAGTGAGACCACAATTGGCGTGATTCAAACCGGTTTTGCCGATGGATTCCCACGGCCATGGTATGAAAACGGGCATGTGATGTACCACGGCCAACCGTACACCATCGCGGGCCGCGTATGTATGGATCAGTTCATGGTGGATTTCGGCGATACGGACCCGATTGTAGGGGAGGATGTGTTGCTGTTTGGAGAAGGAGAGCATGGCGCCCTGACCGTAGATGAAATTGCCAAAGCGACGGGAATGACAACGTATATGTTGCTTACGGCTATTAACGGCCGGACCGAACGCATCTTTACCGACGAATAGGGGCGTATTATTCATCCTTTAGATATTGCCATCATCATTGTTTTTCTGGTCGGGCTTTCCGTCTATGGTCTGACTCAGCAAAAGCGCAATCGCACTCAGGCTGACTATTTTCTTGGCGGACGGACACTCCCGTGGTGGGCGGCCATGTTCAGCATCGTGGCGACGGAAACGTCGGTGCTCACGTTTATCAGCGTTCCGGGGCTTGCTTATCGGGAAGATTGGTTTTTCCTGGAACTGGCATTGGGTTACATCCTGGGGCGTATTCTGGTTGCGAAGTTTTTGCTTCCGCTCTACTTCGAAAGAGATATCACCTCCATCTATGAAGTGATTGGTCATAAGTACGGCGCCGGTCTGCAAAAACTCTCCAGTGGAATTTTCCTTATCACCCGGCTTCTTGCTGACGGTGTCCGATTCCTGGCGACAGCCGTGATTGTGCAGGTCGTTACCGGATGGAGTTTGCCGGTGGCCGTGGTGGTAATCGGCGGTGTCACGGCGATCTACACGCTTTTAGGCGGTTTGCGGACGGTGATCTGGGTGGACAGTTTTCAATTTGTTTTATATCTGGCGGGCGGATTGATCTCCATTGTGTTTATTCTATACAGTCTGGATGGAAGTGCGGGAAGCACTTTTGCATCTTTATTCCACGAGGGAAAGTTCCATATTTTTCGATTCCATGGAAACATGTTGACCCAACCCTATACATTTGTCAGTGCATTGATCGGAGGGATGGTTCTGTCGTTTGCATCCCACGGTGTGGACTACATGATGGTACAACGGGCGCTCAGTACCCGGAATCTAAGTGAAGCCCGGAAAGCAATCGTCGGTAGCGGCGTATTTGTGTTTATTCAGTTTACGGTGTTTTTACTTGTGGGATCTTTGATTTACGTCTACAACCAGGGGATTGATTTACCCAAAGACAGGGAATTTCCCCTGTTTATAATCCGGAATTTGCCGGTTGGCATTCGCGGCTTGCTTTTAGCAGGAATTTTGTCCGCTGCCATGTCCACGCTTAGTTCCAGTATCAATTCATTGTCGTCATCTACGGTCGTTGACTGGCTAAAATCGAAAGCGTCTTTGAAAACCTCCCGGTGGATTGGTCTCGTTTGGGCGGCTGCTCTGGTGTTTATCGCCATGGCTTTCAATGAAAACGACAATGCGATTATTGTCGTCGGTTTACAGATTGCCAGTTTTACTTATGGCGGATTGCTGGCGCTTTTTCTGATTACACGAATGGAACGAAAATTCCATCCAGTGTCGATCGGGATTGGGATTGTAGCCGGTTTGGGAATTGTATTCCTCTTAAAATTTGCCGGTCTGGCCTGGACCTGGTTTGTCTTCCTTTCCACATTGACCACAATTGTATTAACCTACCTCAGTGAGTTGATTTACGGGAAACTCCGTACTTAGAACGCTCTACCGCTTCACTTTTGCGTTTGTCTGTCTGGGAATTTCCCTGGGCCAACAGGCAAAACTTGAATATTCCCAAATTATGTCCACGCCGGACTTTTCGTTTTACGGCGGTGTGCTCACCGGGTTGGATGTTCTGGAACAATTGGATTTCGGGCCGCTTAAGGGAAAACACATTGCCGTCTGCTGCAATGCAACCTCCATCGACAGGGAGGGGCGCCATATCCTTAATTTATTGGCTGACCAGGATTCAATTGATATTCCCATACTTTATGCGCCCGAATTTGGTTTAGCGACCAGCCTGGATGAACGGTTAAAAATCCAGGGTAAAGAGAACCACGATCCGGTCACAGGTGCACGCATTGTAGACTTGTTTGGCGACTATACAAAACCACCGGAGTGGTCCATGCGTTTGGTGGATTTGGTTTTATTCGACATTCAGGACACCGGTTTGCGTTACAGTACCTATATCACCACGCTTTCCAAAATCATGGAAGTGGCCGGACCTATGGGAGTTCCGGTGATGGTACTGGATCGCCCGAATCCTCTGAATGGCGTGCAAATTGACGGTCCTGTCGTTAGGCCGCAGTTTCAATCGTTTAATGGCTACCATTTGGTTCCGATTCGACATGGACTTACCATTGGAGAAGAAGCGATTATCGTCAATGAGATGGGATGGATCAAAGACCTTACGCGTGTGGATTTGACCGTTGTTCCCATGGTGAACTGGAATCGAACCCTGTGGTTCGATCAGACCGGTTTGCCATGGAATTCACCGATTCCCACAATTAAGACACTCGAACAACTTTTGGGCTATACCGGGTTAGCGCTGGGAGAAGCAGCGAAAATCAATGTGGGCATTGGAACACGGGAACCTTACTTGCGAATCGGTGCACCGTGGATTAACGGGCAGGAGCTTCGTGATTTGTTAAACCAACGTCACATTCCCGGTGTTGAATTCGGTGCGATTCAATATGTCCCGCGGCATGATGAAAATTCCACCAGGATTCCCGAATACGATGGTCAAATTTGCGGCGGAATTCAAGTAAAAATTACAGACCGGAATGCTTTTGAACCGGTACGCACGGGAACCGCTATTTTAACGTATCTCTTTCAACTCTACCCCAACCAGTTTCATTGGCGGGAAGGGGAATACGCTGAAAAATTGTTTGGTACTTCGATGTTACGGATTTTCGTGGCACAGAAGAAAAATCCCGATTACCTCCCTCCGCAATGGCAGGATGATTTGGTAAAGTTTGATCAATTCAGGAAGAGATATTTGATCTATAAGTAAGATGTACTGTTCAGTCTAAGGAAATAACTGTCGAGATCAGAATTGGAATTAAAAAAATAATTGAATGGGTGAATCAATGAGTAAGAATGAATTTGAGCCGCTGGAATTTGTTGAACAGAGTCCGGAAGAGATGGTAAAAAATTCTAAACGATTTTACCAGACTATGAAAACTCGCCGATCCGTACGTGAATTTTCGGACCGGCCTGTTCCTGTAGAAATCATCCGAAATGCCGTCAAAGCTGCCGGAACAGCCCCAAGCGGCGCCAATATGCAACCGTGGCATTTTGCGGTAATCTCTGATGCGAAAATGAAAAAAGCGATACGTGAGGGCGCGGAGCAGGAGGAACATGCATTTTATCATGAACGCGCACCGGAAGAATGGCTTCAAGCCGTTCAGCCGTTAGGAACCGACGAAAACAAACCTTTTCTGGAAACAGCGCCGTATTTAATTGTCATATTCAGGAAAAATGTCACGATTGATGAGGACGGAATTGAACACAAAAACTATTACACCTCCGAATCGGTGGGGATTGCTACGGGAATGTTGATCACTGCTTTACATCTGTCAGGTTTAGCCACATTGACGCACACGCCCAGCCCCATGAAATTCCTGAATAAGATTATCGGCCGTCCTGATACCGAACGTCCGTTTTTAATCCTGGTGACCGGTTATCCGGCTGAAAATGCGATGGTTCCGAAGATTAGCAAATATAAGCTGGAACAGATTGCCAGTATTATATAATAAGCTGAGTTGATCATAATTTTAAAAAGGATTAGAAGTGTGTAGGCTTTATCAACGGGGAAATCATTCTTTCTCCTAATGCGAATACCGGAAATCTGACTTATTCTTAGCGTCCCCTTTTTGTTGTACAACATAATACAATTTTGATTATGCTGATGTTTTCAAATCCCGAATATCGGGGTATTATCCAAGTTAGTTGGTTATCAAAAATTATCATCATAATTTTAGTTTAACGCATGTGATTTCCCGCAAAAGAGCTCTGGAATTTTGGGGATAAAATAGTGCCTGTATTAACATGAACTAAGGAGAACAAGATGAAATATCGTTACCCGGTTATTCTTTTTGTACTGCTACAATTTAGTTTTGCACAACTTACTCCTGAGGCAGCAACAATTATTGATGCCTATATGCCTTATGGATCCAACAACATGAATTCATTTGCTCTGTTCCCGGTCATCCCCAACCAGGGTTATACTCCGGAAGCACCGTCAGCTTCTTTTCATCTATCGACAGACGTTGATTTATACAGTCCCGGGATCTCCGCTCTTCGGGCTACCGGTATGGAGTACTATATGTTCTTTCAATGGGCCGATCTGGAAACGACTTCCGATTCGGATGTAGTGGCTGATGATCCCGATATCACCGACCCGCTTTTTGGAGTTCAAATAAAATTAGACGGTACACCGAATCAAGTCTCGACCGACAAATATCTCCGGTCCATGAATCGGGAAGCGTGGCGCTCCTTCTTTCTGAAATCTGTCAAGCGCGGTATTGAAGCCGGAGCAGACGGAGTGATACTGGATGGTGCCGGTTCGCTTCACTTTGATTCCTTCGATCCGGAAGCCTGTGCTGCGTTTCTGGACTATCTGCTGGCCAAATATGATACTACGACGCTGAACAATGCAGGCTGGGATTTCCAAACAACAGATTACCGCACCTGGATTCATGATGATCTGGGATATAATGACTTCCCGCAATCGTTGGATATTCAGGGCGGTGATCCTCCGTATGCCAGAGATTGGCTGGACTTTAAACTGCAACGGAATCAGCAAACCTGGGAGATTATCGAAGACAGTGTTAACGCCTTCGGTGAAGCCGCCGGTCGTGTGATCACTTTATACGGGAATAACGCTTATTTGGGCGATTGGGGTGAAAATTCCATTTACTATATGCTCAATCAGGATGGAAGGAACCTGCCGTATTACAAAGGTCAGTTGGCTACAGAGTATTTTCATTATGGCGATCGCTATCCGTTGACCGGAAGCATTACAGGCTTGGTGAAAGACGCGGAAGCTGTCGGAGTACGGCCTGTTTTGTGGTCTTCACCCAATCCGGATGGAACGGATCAACTGGCGCTGGAACAACAGCTTCACATGGCTGCGGAAGGATTTGCTGCCGGCGGGCTGGCGGAATTGGGAACCGGTCCCGGTGGTTTAGATGATATTTTGTCGGAGTTTTATATGATCCAATCTCAGCGTGATTTATTGAATTCGGTGCAACCGCATGCTCAAGCGGCTGTGCTTCTTCCTATGACAACCGGTGTTTTGGAATACTTTATTACCAGGGAATTTGGCGCTCAAATGTTGATGCAGGAATTGGGTGTCACCTACAATGTGGTTGCCGCCGGAAACAACATCGATTGGCCGGATGAGTTTACGTTGGATCAAATCCAGGACTATCCACTGGTTGTTCTTCCTGAAGCGACTTATTTAACCCAGAATCAAATTGATGTACTGCTGGCTTATGTTAATAGCGGCGGGAATCTAATCACATTCGGTTATCCAAATTATCCCGGCTATGTAGGAGGACTGGATGAAAATAACCAGAGCATGAGCAATCCCGATTGGGAGGGACTGGTTCAGGGCGGTACGGCAATTCACACCTATGGCTCAGGAAAAGTTTATCTCCTGGATGTTCAATCAGGAGCGGTGGGGTCGAATATGGATCATTACTGGAATAAACGAAATTCCACCGATCCCAGTGAAGTGGCCGTGGCCGATGCGATTCGCGATGCGGTAGCAGGTGTACTACCGGATCTGGGGATTATACCGGAAATTCGAAGGGAAAACATGGATCGGAAAATCATGGTTTTCCGTCACGACACGGATGCGGAAGATGCGATGGTGGTCCATTTTGTTAATGGTGACGTGGATCCCGCTACTTTGCTGCATTCTGTTCAACAGGATCTGACGGTAAATCTTACGCTGCCGGCCAATTTTACGGGTGATTCGGCAACCGTCACCTTTTATAATTCAGATAATCCGGATGGCTTTGCTCAAATGAATATCCCTGTTCAGGGCGATTCGGTTACTTTGACGGTTCCATCCCTGTTTATCTGGACCATGGCTTACGTGCAGGAACAGATAACGCCGCCGGCAGTGAATGTGAGCAATTTTGTGGTCTCCAATTCCGTAAACGGATATAAAATTAAATCCAATGCCATCCCGGAATTTTCCTGGGATGTATCGGGATCACAGGCGTCTTATCAACTGCAAATATGGGCCAATGCTTCCTATTTGGGCGATCCGCTTTATGATACGGGAGACGTCACAAGCGGCAGCAGTGATTTCCAGCCCGCGGATTGGACTCCGGAAGCAGGTCAGACTTGTGTCGTCCGTGTAAAAGTTACTAATCCCATCGGGAATCAAAGTCCCTGGTCGACGACGGCATTTCACAACAATCTGCCGCCGACTGCTCCTGCACAACCATTTATATACGATCGAACCATAGATGCTTATTATTCGGGTATTTTCGCCGGAGCGATCCTGGATACGTTCCCGATTTTCAAATTCGCTCCCGGCGGCGATGGTGAGGCGGATTCCCTTCGATATCTTGTGGAAATGTTCACGGATAGTTTAACGGATAATATCACGGACAGTACAGACCTCTATCCGGTGATTTCCCAATTGACCGATGAGATTTATCCCATCGTTGGAATTGGCGATTTCATTTTTGACACGTTGGCCACTGAAATTGATATGGATAATTACGGAATGTGGTGGCATGTTCGGGCTTATGATGGTCTGGATACCAGTGAAGCTACAAATTGGGGAAGATTCACCTGGGATCATCGTAACGATCCGCCCAATCCGTTTGATCTTACCAGTCCGGCTGATGGATCGCTCACCGATCGGAACGTAACCTTCAGTTGGAATTTTGAAGGTGACAGCGATCCGTCATCCCATTGGTTACAGGGCGCTGATCTTTACCTGGCTGAAGATGAAGCGTTTACCGTAAATGAAGAAATACTGGAAAATGCCGGCGTTGAAGTAAACTCCAATCCCCATGTAGACTACTTCATTCCCGAAACCCACATTCATCTTTTTTGGAAAGTGCTGGTTCATGATCAGAATGGCGGGAGTCAGTTCAGTAATCAGACTTGGTCCATTTATGCTGATGATGGATCCAATTCTGCGCCGACTGTTCCTGTAGTTATTTCAGGACCGGATATGCTCACCCTGAATGATGCCTTGGAGTGGAATGAATCCACCGATTTGCAGAGCGATGATATCTTTTATGAGCTGCAGATTTCGGCCGCATCCGATTTCAGCGATATTCTTATTGATCGTGATGAAATTTCGGGAAATTCCGGGCGCAGCCTCACAACTGTGCGTCATCACATTCCGCAGCGACCTGAAATGTCACATAAATTGCAACATGCGCAAACGATGGTAAAACCTTCGGTTCGGTCCCTTCGAAAAACAGTCAGAACCAGTATGACACAATCTTTGCGGACTGAAACCACAAACGAGAACCGTGACATTATTTCCTTCGTCCTGGACAGTCTCGGTGCCGATGCGGCGCTTCTTGAACATGGTGTGGATTATTACTGGCGTGTCAAAGCATACGACAGATTCGGAGGCACGTCAGCCTATTCAAGTGATATGGTGTCGTTTAGATTGAATCAGGCCCCGGTTGCCAATCTGCCGGATGCCGTCACAATTAACGAGGACGAATCCGGGATAGTCATTGCCGATATTAATCCCTATTTCAGTGATCCGGACAGTGATGTCCTGAGCATCGATATCGCCGCTTTTAGCAGCGGGATTGATTCGGCGCGATTTGAAGTGTCCGGGGATGCACAGGGCCTGTACGTTTTTCTGACACCCAATTTCTTCGGAGACAGCGCCTGGGTGGCGTTATCGGCTGCCGACGGTTTTAATGCTTCGGTTACGGATACATTTTATCTCAACATTCTTCCTGTGAATGACGCACCGGAAGGGTTTGATCTTTTGGCACCTGCTTCCGACAGCCTGATTGTGATCACTGATGGCAACCTGGATCAAACAATCACACTCTCCTGGGAAGAAGCCGCCGATATTGAAAACGATCCGTTGAGCTATACACTGACCTATGGATCAGGGGATACGATGATTGTCGACACGATATTGACAGGTCCTTCGGTGACGTTGACCTATGGTGAGTTGTATTCCCGATTGAATGATTTTTCAGTCGCAACTTTCCAAGGCCTGTGGAATGTGATTGTCAGCGATACCAGTCTTGAGACACCGTCGAATAACGGCCCGATTTCATTTGGGATTAGTGTGGATATGGCCACAAATCCGGATGCGGAAATTCCACTGGAGTTTGCATTGCAGCAAAATTATCCCAACCCATTCAATCCGGTGACGACCATCAAATATTCGCTTCCTCTGGATGCGGATGTAACCATCACGATTTACGACATTCGGGGTCAGGTCGTCCGGACTTTGGTGCATCAGAGCCAGTCTGCCGGATATAAGTCTGTCCGGTGGAATGGAACCAATAACAAGGGTCAGTCCGTGAGTTCGGGAATGTACATTTACCGGATTCAGGCCGGATCTTTCGCGGCTGTAAAGAAACTCATGTTATTGAAGTAATTCATATTTGAAGC
>CAZJWP010000087.1:0-9702 GCA_964549745.1 uncultured bacterium
GAGAAAAATATAAATAAAAACAAGCCAACCGTGAAGTTTTGAGGAATAAATTAAAGCTGCCTTCTCAATTTGATGTGTAAATCTATCTCAGTAAATTAGCCGACTTTTAAAGAAGGAGATACCATGGCTACGACTGCAGAGATTCGGAACGGAGCCGTTCTGCTGCACAAGAATAAACGGATGAAAGTTGTCGAGTTTCAGCACGTGAAACCGGGGAAGGGCGGAGCCTTCGTTCGTACCAAACTGAAGGATATCCAGACCGGAAAAGTGATCGACGAAACTTTTAATGCAGGCGCGAAAATTGAACTCGTCCGAATAGAAGTCAGAACCATGCAGTATTTGTACCAGGACGGTGAGTACTTTGTGTTTATGGATAATGATACCTTCGAACAACTCAATGTAAATGAAGCTGTCGTCGGTGATCAGGCAAGTTTTCTTAAAGCGGGGATGAATGTTGACCTGATATTTGATGATACGGAAGTATTGGATATCCGGCTTCCGGCTCATGTGATACTGGAAGTCACCGAAACGGAGCCTGGGCTCCGTGGGAATACGGCGACCGGTGCGACCAAACCGGCCACATTGGAAACCGGTTATACGGTTCAAGTCCCCTTATTCATCGAAATTGGTGACGCGCTCAATATTGACACACGGTCCGGCGATTACATCGAACGGGCAAAAGTAGAATCCTGATCAGGAGGGTCCATGTGGCAGGATAAGCTGAAAGAAATTATTTATTTGCTCGAACAGAGCCAGGTTAATGAAATTGACATTACCTTTTGGGGCCGGCGATTCCGCGTGGTGAAATCACCTTCGGTTGTATCCGGAAATGGAGTGACTGCGGCTCCGGTTCCCGGTGCACCGATGGCATCGCAGATTGCATCGGCGCCTGCCGAAACCCAACCGGCTGAGTCTGCGCCCCAGGCTTCCGGTGAAACCGTTCTGTCACCCATGCCCGGTACTTTTTACCGTTCACCTTCGCCGGATGCAGATCCATTTGTATCGGAAGGCGACCGGGTTGCCAAAGGGGATACGCTTTGCATCATCGAGGCGATGAAGATCATGAACGAAATTGAAGCTGAATTCGGCGGTATCATCAAGAAAATTGCCGTTGAAAACGGCTCGGCAGTAGAATATAACCAACCGCTTTTTATTATCGATCCCTCAGCCTGAGGTCTTATGTTTAAAAAAATCCTGATTGCCAACCGCGGCGAAATTGCTCTTCGGATTATTCGTGCCTGTCATGAGCTTGGCGTTCCAACCGTTGCTGTTTATTCCACCGCTGATAAATTGTCGCTCCACGTCCGTTTTGCGGACGAAGCGGTTTGCATCGGGCCCGGTCCAAGCCGCGACAGTTACCTGAATATACCGCGTCTTATTGCTGCTGCGGAGATTACCAATGCCGACGCCATTCATCCCGGATATGGATTTCTGGCGGAAGATCCGAACTTTTCCCGCATTTGCAAAGATAATCAATTCACTTTCATTGGACCCGAGCCGCAGATTATCAATGCCATTGGAAATAAATCCCAGGCGAAGGCGACGATGGTAGCCAACGGTGTTCCGGTGATTCCCGGAAGCGATGGTGTCGTCCGGAATGTGAAAGAAGCCAAAGCTTTTGCCGATAAAGTCGGCTATCCGATTATGCTCAAAGCATCGGCGGGCGGAGGCGGCCGCGGAATGCGTCTTGTGCATGAGGAAGCTGAACTGCAAAACGGATTTACCACGGCTCAGGGTGAAGCGGAAGCCGCCTTTAGCAATGGCGATCTCTATCTTGAAAAATTTGTGGAAAATCCACGGCATATCGAAGTCCAGATTTTGGCTGATATGCACGGCAACGTGGTTCACCTGGGCGAACGTGAATGTTCGCTTCAGCGGCGGCATCAAAAACTGGTGGAAGAATCACCCTCTGCCGTCGTGGATGAAGCCCTGCGCGAAAAAATGGGCGCCACGGCATTGAAA
Source organism: uncultured bacterium (assembly GCA_964549745.1). GTDB lineage: Bacteria > Fidelibacterota > Marinisomatia > Marinisomatales > J089 > J089. The sequence continues at coordinate 1,963 of CAZJWP010000087.1, forward strand.
GCGGCCAAAGCGGTGGGTTATGTCGGTGTGGGGACGGTGGAATTTCTGCTGGATAAAAATCGTGACTTCTATTTTATGGAGATGAACACTCGTATCCAGGTAGAACATCCGGTTACGGAAATGGTCACCGGTGTGGACTTGATTAAACAACAGATCAAAATGCATGCCGGGGACAAATTCCCGGATTTTCTGTATAACCTGAAATTACGGGGACACAGTATTGAGTGTCGTCTCAATGCGGAAGACCCGGCGCATAAATTCGCCCCGTCTCCCGGAACCATCACCAGTTTTCATATGCCCGGGGGAAAAGGAGTCCGCGTGGATTCGCATGCCTATGCGGGATACGAAATTCCCACATTTTACGATTCCATGATCGGGAAGCTGATCGTTCATGCGCACAACCGTGACCGGGCGATCAACCGTATGATCCAGGCGCTTGAGGAATGTATTATCGAAGGGCCGAAAACCACCATTCCGTATCACCAGGCAATCATGCAGAGTGCCGGTTTTCGTGAAGGAAATTTCGATACCGGTTTCCTGGATAATTTTCAATTTGAACCGAATGAATAAAGGGAGTTTTTGTGAACATTAAAAAGGATTTGTACTACACCAAAGAACATGAATGGGTTCGTGTGGAAGGTGAAACCGCTACAGTGGGGATCACGGATTTTGCGCAAGGTGAACTGGGCGACGTGGTTTTCGTCGAATTTCCTGAAACCGGTTCTGAAGCAGCTCAATTCGCCCCCTTTGGTACCATTGAAGCCGTCAAGACCGTGGCGGATTTGTTTTCTCCGGTAAGCGGCAAAGTTTTGGAGATCAACGAAGATTTGGAAGATCATCCGGAAAAGGTCAATGCGGATCCCTATGGTGATGGGTGGATGGTAAAAATAAAACTTAGTCAGCCCGATGAACTGAAATCGCTCATGTCCGCTGACGATTATGAGGCATTTGTCGAGGAATAAATTCATGCCTTCTGTCTTCGAACAAATTCAAACCATTCAGCAAACCCGGGGCGGCGGCTACTTTGTGCTAATTGATCCGGACCGAAAAAATGACGGTCTCTTGGAGAATAAAGTACAGGCAGCCAATCAATCCGGGGTGGACGCGATCCTGGTAGGCGGAAGTTTGATGATGGACGGCAAGACCCATGAACGGGTAAAGAAAATCCACGAATTATCGGAAGTACCTGTCATTTTTTTCCCGGGAAGTCTGAGCCAGCTTTGTCCCTATTATGACGCCATGTTGTTTATGTCTGTGCTTTCCGGACGGAATCCTCATTATCTCATTGGAGAACAGGTTATTGCAGCGCCGGTTGTTCAGGATATGGGCATTGAAACGATTGCCACCGGTTACATCCTGTTGGATGGCGGCGCTCATTCCACGGTAGAATTCATGTCCGGCTCAACACCGATTCCCATGAATCGTCCGGACATTGTGGTAGCCCATTGCCTGGCCGCTCAATATCTGGGAATGGATGTGGTTTATTTGGAAGCCGGCAGCGGTGCGAATACAGCCGTTCCGCCTGAAGTCATCGCCGAAGTGCGGAGGCATTGCGACCTAAAGCTGATCGTTGGCGGAGGAATCCGAACACCGGAACAGGCGCAGGAACGCGTTGAAGCCGGAGCTGATTTTATTGTAACCGGAACGATTCTGGAGAATAACAGCGATCCCGGTTTAATGAATGCTTTCGCTCAGGCTGTTCACCGCAAGGAGGCGTGATGGACCTCAAAACATTTGTCCAAACCAGCATTGAAGCCAGCCGCGATACAAAGGAACGCATGCTTTCATCCTGTCAGTCCGATCTGGAAGCGGCGGCGGAAATCATGGCCGGTGCCGTGAAATCGGGCCGGACCATCTTTTGGTGCGGCAACGGCGGAAGCGCTGCCGATGCTCAGCACATGTCCACGGAATTGCTGGGCGGTCTCCGGGATCACGACCGCAAACCCGTGGCCTCGGTTGCCCTGACAACCGATACATCATTTCTGACGGCATGGTCCAATGATACCGGCTATGCCACTGTGTTCAGTCGTCAAATTCATGGACTGGGGCATACCGGCGATGTGCTGGTGGCCATCTCCACCAGCGGGAACTCGGAAAACGTATTACTGGCCATCGATGCAGCCAGAGGATTGGGTATGCCGATGATTGGATTTTCCGGTGCCTCCGGCGGAAAGATGGCGGAGCATTGCACGGTCTGTATCCGGATTCCCAGCGATGATACACAACGCATTCAGGAAGGGCATATTTTAGCCGGTCACATCCTCTGCGAATGGGTGGAAAAACAACTTCTGTCCTGACGTGGAAACCTTTCTTGATGATTACATGACCATGCTCCGGGTGGAGCGAAATCTGTCCCCCAATTCCATTCAGGCTTATTCCCGCGATCTGTCGCGATACCTTGCCTATCTAAGTGAAAAATTCAAACTTTCCCACATTGCCAAAGTTACCCAAAAGCAAATCCGGTCTTACCTGCAACATTTGAACAGCTCCGGTTTGGCGCCGCGTTCAATCTCCCGTTCCTTTTCGTCGATCCGGTCCTATCATCGCTTCCTGGCAGCCGAAAATATTTTAGACAGCAATCCCACTCAACTTATTGATGCGCCCAAATTGCCCAAACGATTGCCGTCTGTTTTATCCGTGGAGGAAGTTCATCAACTCCTTAGTGCAATTTCTACCGATACGCCTGCCGGGAAACGTGATATGGCTGTGGTGGAGTGTTTGTATTCAGCGGGACTCCGCGTCAGCGAACTCTGCGATCTGAGCTTGGTGGATTTGATGCAGGAAAAGGACATGCTTCGGGTAACCGGGAAAGGAAATAAAGAACGCCTGGTACCGTTGGGAACTCTTGCGATCGAAAGATTGGATGAGTATTTAAAACATGTGCGGCCGGGATGGGCGCGAAAAGGCGGAAATAAAGGGAAAGTTTTTTTGAGCCGGAACGGGAAACCGCTCACACGAATGACCGTGTTCAATTGTTTACAAAAATGGTCAAAGGAAGCCGGGTTGCGGAAAAAGATTAGTCCGCATACATTACGGCACTCGTTTGCCACGCACTTATTGGAGGGCGGCGCTGACTTACGGGCGGTTCAGGAAATGCTGGGTCATGCGGATATTTCCACCACCCAGATTTACACACATTTGGATAAAGAATATTTGAAAGAAGTTCATCGTACTTTTCACCCGCGATGGTCATAAAGTAGCACAATATGGGAATCATAAATCAAGACCCGACCGTTCAGGTCATTCTATTGCCACTCATTATTTTTGCGTTGAGTTTCCATGAATACGCTCACGCCTGGACGGCTTATCGCTTTGGAGATGCCACCGCATATTACGCCGGACGATTGACGCTGAATCCTCTGGCGCACCTTGATCCTATCGGGGCGCTGGTACTTTACTTTGTGGGATTTGGCTGGGCCAAGCCGGTTCCCGTGGATGTGCGTTTCCTTCGCGACCCGCGGCGGGACATGATGTGGATCGCCCTGGCGGGACCTGTATCCAACTTCATTCTCGCGTTTATCAGCGGACTTTTGTTGGTAATTATGCTCCGGATTTTTCACGTGGTGATTCCGGTTGTGTTGACAGTTCTGCAAATCAGCCTGTATATCAACCTGGCATTGGCGGTCTTCAATTTCCTTCCGATTCCTCCGCTGGACGGGAGCCGCATCCTTACCGGAATGTTAGGTCCGCAACATAACAATACCATCCACAATCTGGAGCTCTACGGACCAAAGGTTTTGCTGGGGATCATTCTTCTGGGTATCATTACGGGCTACAACATTCTGGGAATGATCATCCAGCCTGTCATCAGCTTGTTTGCCAATATTATTACCTTCGGTTTGCTGTTTTGAGCGATGAATTTCACTTTCGCCGGATATTGCCGCGCCGGAAACCACCCCGCAGCCTGATCTGGCTGGTGGGAATTTTTCTGACCATTCTGGTCGTCCTTTATTATTTGAACATAGTTGCACCAGGAGATTAAGTATGTCTGCCCTGATTGAATGCGTTCCGAACTTTAGTGAGGGACGTGATTCTGCTAAAATCGATACCATTATCAATGCCATTCGCGCAGTATCCGGAGTGACACTTTTGGATGTGGATCCGGGTAAAGACACAAACCGAACCGTGGTCACGTTTGTCGGGTCACCCGAAGCTGTAGCGGAAGGCGCGTTCCAGGGAATCGCGAAAGCGGCTTCACTCATCGATATGTCCAAACACAGCGGCGCACATCCGCGCATGGGCGCTACCGATGTATGTCCGTTTATTCCCGTCCGCGATGCGACCATCGAAGATTGCGTTGCTATATCACGGAAAGTGGGGAAACGCGTTGGTGAAGAATTGGGGATCCCCATATTTCTGTATGAGTATTCGGCTTCCAAACCGGAAAACCGCAACCTGGCTTACATCCGTGAAGGTGAATACGAAGCGATGGAGGAAAAACTGAAGCGGGACGATTTTGTCCCGGACTTTGGTCCTTCCATATTCAATCCGCGTCCCGGTGTCACAGCGATTGGCTGCCGGGATTTTCTGATCGCCTACAATATCAACCTGAATACCCGCGATGCGCGGCTGGCAACCGATATTGCCTTCGAACTTCGGGAAAAAGGCCGCTCAAAACGTAAACCGCATTCGGCCAGCGATAACCTGCTGGATGGAGAAATCCTCCGCTATGCAAAAAATGCGTTCCCATGCAGTTTTTGTGAAGAGACTTTGCCCACAGTGGATGAATTAGCAAATCACACCAGAGATTCACATCAGGAAAACCTGGATGAGTTTTTAGCCGGATATGGTTATTCCCGCGAAAAATTGATTGGAAAGGCCGTAAAGCAGCCCGGGTTGTTCAAGAATGTGAAAGCGATCGGTTGGTACATGGATACCTACAATAGGGCGCAGATTTCAATCAATTTTATTAAGTTCAGGGAAAGTACGATTCACGATGTATTTGATGCCGCCTGCCGATTAGCGGAGGAACGCGGCGTTCGGGTGACAGGCAGTGAACTGGTAGGATTGATCCCGCTGGAAGCGATTCAAATGGCCGGTGAGCATTATCTGGAAAAGCAAGGCCGTACGACCGGAATTCCCATGAACGATGTCATTGAAACCGCCGTTCAATCTCTCGGTCTAAATGACGTCGCACCGTTTGTTTCGGAAGAAAAGATTATTGATCTGGCCGTGACCCAATCGGGAAACCGGCTGGTGGATTTAACGGCCTCCGAATTTGCGTTGGAATGTTCACGGAACAGTCCCGCTCCCGGTGGCGGAAGCGTGTCCGCCCTGGCAGGGGAGCTTGGAGCCGGATTGGCCTCCATGGTGGCCGCGTTAACGTTTGAGAAAAAAGGATTTTTTGGGGTCCGTTCTGAAATGGAAAAAATCGGTGTACAGGCCCAGAAATTGCTGGCAACTCTGAATGAACTGGTGGATGCGGACACGGAAGCCTTTAATCGGGTCATGGATGCTAATCGGTTGCCTGCGGTCACAGATGAGGAGAAAGCAGAAAAAGCCGAAAGCGTTCTGGAAGCGAACAAGGAAGCCATTCGCGTTCCGTTCAGAACCATGGAAGCAGCGCACGAAATTATGAGGCTGGCAGCAATTCTTGTTGAAAAGGGTAATCCCAATTCTGTTAGCGATGCGGGAGTGGCGGCTGAAATGGCATTGGCTGCCGTTCACGGCGCCGGGATGAATGTGCTGATCAATCTTTCCGGTGTTGCCGGAGACGAAACATTCGCAAGTGCGATGAAATTAGCAGTAGATAAGCACTATAAATCAGCGGAAAATGAGGCGGATAAAATTCGCTCCGAAACTCTGAAACGGATCGCACAATAAATACAATGATCGCACCGCTCAGTACTGAATTACGCAATAAAATTTCCGCCGGAGAAGTGGTGGAAAGGCCGGCTTCCGTTGTAAAAGAATTGGTGGAAAATAGTCTGGACGCGGGTGCCGCAGCGATTAAGATTGTGCTGGAAGCGGGCGGGAATCGCCTCATCCAGATCACCGACGACGGAAAGGGAATTCCATCCCAAGAATTACCTCTGGCATTCCAGCGCTATACCACCAGTAAAATCGCTGAGTTTGATGATCTGTATTCCATTCATACGATGGGTTTTCGCGGTGAAGCTTTGGCCAGTATTGCTTCCGTATCCAAGGTGGATATTGTGTCCAGTACGGACGGAATAACCGGGGCATCTTTATCCATTGTTAACGGCGAAACAACGCCGCCTTCGGAGGCTCCCGCAGTGCAGGGGACTTCCATCACCGTCAAAGATTTGTTTTACAATACACCGGCGCGTAAGAAATTCCTAAAAACACCCCGAACCGAATTCCGCAAAGTAGTGGAAGCCGTAAAACGGCTGGCATTGGCGCATCCTGAAGTTCGTTTTTCACTCACGAATGACGACAAATTAATTTTTGACGCTCCACCCCAAAATTTAGCGGAACGGATTGATGCTTTATTCGATCCCACTTATTCAGCGGCGTTGCTGGATGTATACTTGGAAAAGAGCGACTATCAAATCACCGGTTATGTTGGAAACCTGAATTTGGTCCGGAGCCGTCCAGGAGAACAGTATTTATTTTTGAATCATCGGTATATCAAGGACCGGTTACTGAATTCCGCCGTTTACGGCGCCTATCAATCGCTGGTGAAGCGCGGAGAATATCCGTTTTTTGTTTTGAATCTCACCATTCCGCCCGATCAGATCGATGTGAATGTCCACCCCATGAAGACGGAAGTTCGGTTTCGCGATGAATGGCGTATTTTCCATGTTATTCGCGACGGATTGAGTAGACGTCTCACGGAAGTGTTGGACACGATTCCCGATTTTCAATCACCTGAACCGGGTCGGTTTGAACCCCCTCCGCGTCAATCCATTTCCTTTGACTTCACACCGCCGCAACCCACTTCCGGTAAGACTTTTGAGTCACCACGCAATTTTCCGCAAACGACCCCTTCAGCCACCGGATGGGAGCCTTCAACGGTAAAGCGTGCTGTGGATTATGCATCCAATCTGGCCGTCAGGAAAACCACGGAGCCGGACTTGAGCGCAGAATCGATCTGGCAGGTGCACAATAAGTATATTATTTCCCAGATCAACAGCGGAATGGTGATTATCGATCAGCATGTGGCCCATGAACGCGTGTTGTACGAAGAAGCGTTGGAGGCCATGGAATCGAAACCCATGGTGTCTCAAACATTGTTGTTTCCGGAGCGGCTTGAATTTTCAACGGATGACCTGTCCCACCTTCTGGAGATTTTACCGAGATTGGAAAAACTGGGATTCCGCTTGGTCAGCGAATCAAATAAAGCCGTTCGGGTGGAAGCTGTTCCCGCTGTTTTAGGCTGGGGTAATGAGAAACAGGTTCTAAAAAACATTCTGGATGCGACCGTTTCCGGTGATAATTCCATGGGATCGGAGATGGAAAGTCTGGCAGCCAGTTTTTCCTGTCATGCCGCTGTTAAAGCAGGTGATCCGTTATCCAAAGAGGAAATGACGGAACTTGTCAATCGATTATTCGGGACCAAGCATCCCTATTATTGCCCTCACGGCCGGCCGATTATCGTGCAGCTTAGTCTGGATGAATTGGATCGGCGTTTTGAACGGCCGATAAAAAAGTAAAAAAAGAAGATTAAAATTGTAAGTTTTATGAAAGAAGGATGGGGTATAGAGCCCCACGGGAAAATCCCCTGGTACCTTGTAAATTATCCCGATCGCGGGATGATTAAAAATGATTCAACCACGG
>CAZJWP010000088.1:0-9654 GCA_964549745.1 uncultured bacterium
CTCAGACCTTCGAGGTCCCCCCTCAATATAATTATTCAACAACGGCTTCTCGTATTCCCAAATCGTAGTAGACCTTAAAGGTCCGCCGGAACTTTAATACCCGCTAACCCGGAATTCTTTAGCAACGCCTTCAGGCAACTTAACCACCGCTTCGCCGTTTCGCACCGGAACCAGGCGGGTGATCTCCTTCTGTTCGGAATCGGTAAATATAAACAGGGCCTTGGTAACATCTTTTGTAAATGTAACTGACATTTTATCTTTATCAAGACAGATAACAGAATCTTTACCATCGGATTCCAATGTTGGAATTTCATGAAGCCCTGATTCCAACGGATAGGTAATGGATAATTCTTCTTTCCGCGGATCTATCGAAGATGAAAACGGAATTTGAGCATGGCCGTCTTTATGAATAATAAAAAATTTAAAGGATTTGGGATCCACCAGGATCGGGAAACGTGAAAAACGGTCGTCTTCGGCAATAAAATATAGATCATACACCCGGGATTTAACATTTCGGAAAATCCGAACCAATACGTCACCGTCACTGTTGAGGCGCGTTGCGGGTATGGCTTCGGTGTTTGGCGCATCGCTGGAAGCAGCGATACGAATACCGTTCCCAATCGCTTCATTTGATGCGGGTGGACACAGCCGGTCATCCGCTTTAAAAGCGAATAAGGACTGCACAAAACGTTCAGTTTTATCAGAAGATTTCATAATTGATCTCTACTCAAGTCTAAAGTCAGATTTTATATGTGCAGAAAAGGTTCGTTTCGCTTTCTTGGCCACATATTCAAATTGCTTGCGGTAATCTTTTTGATACCTTTCCGGTTGGGTCAGTTGTGGAAGTTGCTTAGACAAATACTCAAAATATGAGAATCCATTTTCACCGCGCTGAAAATCTGTCAACACATGTTCCAGGGCGGCAAGAAATCCTTTGCGCTCATTATTCACCATTTTCCGATCTTTCACATATTTCACCAGAATGGTTTCATCTATTTCAGTCAGGACTTTGCCGATGTGGTAGTCCACCGTTAATTCAATATCCGGATCGCCACCGTTAAAAACATAACTTCCGTTCGGTTTAAGCTGTTGCCGAATTGTATTTAATACACCTTTGACGGGTACGGAGCATTGCGACCGGCAGATTAGTTCGATCAGTCCCCGTTCAATCGTTTTTGTCAATCCCGCTGTGTCCTTATCGATTATTTTAAACGCTTCTGTGATTCGAGTCTCAGGCACATCAAACGAATTGGTAAGGGGACTCCGGATCCAAACTGAATTATCCGGTTTTTTCTCTTTGGTCCATTCCGGATGTTTGGACATAATGTAACGCAAACTGCGATAAAAGATTCGTCCCACCGGATCGCGATTTTCATAAATGCGAATGGATTCCTGGTGAATGATCGAATAGATTAAGCGTTCCACAGCGGATTCAATATCAGGTGAATCATCGGTAAAAACCGGGTCAAAATATTTCTTTAGCTCAATGAATACCCCCGTTTCATCCCGGGCGAACAAAGGGGCAATATAATCCAGAGCCACATCTTCAATTTCGCTTTGGAACTCGCTCCATTCATTGGTCAATCTTTTTAAATGCGAGTGCCTGGCAATGAGGGCTTTGGCCATGTTCGAAAATTGGCTTACAACTAAGGTTACATCGTCAATGCGATAATTACCTTCGCATAAGCGATGCAAACTGTCCGTCATATTCACAAATCTGTTCACCATTCTATATCAGAATACTCACATTTATTGCCTTGGAATATAAGCAAAAATGCCTGGATATTAATTATATGGGGTATGCCCCATTACTGGAAATAATCTAATCCGGGGAATAGGTCCCGATCACTTCAATAAACGCCTCTCCCTCCAAAGCCTGAACGCGTGCTTTGAGCGCCTCCGGGGTGTCATCTGGAAGGACCGGGCATTTTTTCTGAAGCAGGATCGGGCCCGCATCCACTTCCTCCGTAACCAGATGAATTGTACAACCGGTTTCGGTTTCGTGGTTCTTTAGCACTTCTTCGTGAACATTGGTATCCATTCCGCCCGCATATTTTGGAAGAAGGGAGGGATGCACATTCAGGATCCGGTTTTCCCAGTATCGGCAAAACTCCGGTGAGAGAATTCGCATAAAGCCGATGAGCAGTATCAGGTCAATTTTTTTATCCCGAAGATGTGCTGTTATTTCCGCATCAAACTCGTTTCGTTCTTTTCCTTTATGTGATATAAAAACAGCGGGAATATTGTGGTTTCGGGCTCGTTCCAGGATGTAGGCCTTTGACCGGTTGCTAATCACGATCTCGATTGATGCGTCCAATCGTCCGCTTTCGATCGCATCAATGATCGCCTGCATGTCGGTACCGCGGGTGGAACCAAGGATCGCCAATTTTACAGAAGTGTTAATGTTCGAGGTATCCATGTTCTAATTAACTGTCAGGCTACGTTTTCTTTTTCATACAAATTGTGATTTTCCTTTTAGTCAGGCAAAATTCATGGTTTTTGGAATGGTTCGCTGATGTGCTATGTTTTCGACTTGTTCAGGTATTTTATTAACGCAAGGATTTGGGCTTTTACTTTCTCAGTACGTTTCAACTGATCCTGAAACTTCTCTACCTTTGCCATTTAATTTCTTCCGGGACCTCTTTTACCTAAAAACTCGAATACTTTAACACCCAAACACATAAACACTCTTATACATAAGTCAGTCCTGCCTCGTCAACCCATCCTCAATTTCCGCATGTGTTCCACCCGTTTTTGAATCAACTCTGTAGTCCCAATGTCTTTCCTGTGAAACAGCGGACCTTTAATTGCTTGAATCTCCGCTTCCGCGATCGCTTCCGCTTTTTCCAGCGTGTCGGCCATAGCAACCACCGCCGCCGTACGCGAACCGGTTTCGACCAATCCGTCCTCCTGCTGATCCACTGCCGCCAGATACAATTGCTCCTTATTCCCAACTCCCGAAATATCGATCTCTTTCCCCTTGACCGGATCATCGGGGTAACCCTTCGGAACGGCATATTTACACACGCTGGCTTTGGGGGAAAAGTCAATACGGTACTGATCCAAATCTCTTTTCACAATTCCCTGACATAAATCCAGAAAATCGGTGTTTAACAGAGCCAATACATTCATGGCTTCCGGATCACCGAAGCGAGCGTTGTATTCAATCACTTTTACGCCTTTGGCGGCGGCCATAAAACCGCCATATAAGATCCCCTGAAAAGGAACCCCGGTCTCCAACCGGACGGCCCGGGCAATAGCCAGATTCGTTTCCTGTGCTGATCGTACATCCGCTTCCGTTAAAAAAGGCAGGGTTCCGTTTTTATCCGAATAAGAGCCCATCCCGCCCGTATTCGGACCTGTGTCGCCTTCGAATGCCCGTTTGTGATCCTGCACGGGAATGGTGTGTAATAGATGTTCACCATCACAAAAACTCATGAGCGAAAATTCTTCACCTTCCAGTTTTTCTTCGATCACCAGGGAACCGCCGTATTCAAAAATGGATTGGCAATAGGCCAGCGCTTCTTCGTGGTTATGTAAATGGTCGCCGGCTACCTTTACACCTTTTCCGCCCATGAGCCCGTCAAATTTCACCACGTACTTCGAACCCAGCTCCTCTAAAAAAGTCGATACACCGTCAATACGGTTAAACCGCTTAAACCTGGGATAAACTGTTATAGAATACTTTTCCATCAAATCCCGGGTAAACCCTTTGCTGGTCTCTAATTGTGCCGCCGCTTGCCTGGGGCCGACACAGGGTATATCCAAATCCCACAATTTATCGGCCGTACCCAAAGCCAATGGCGCTTCCGGCCCAATGATTGCCAGGTCCACCGATTGTTGACGCGCAAAATTCACCATGGCATCCACATCATTCATGGAACCTTTCACGTATAAATGACACAACGCTTGAATCCCCGGATTCAACCCGGAACCAAAACAAAGCAGTTCGGAGAGTTGCGGCGATTTTACACATGCCCGGGCAATGGCATGTTCCCTGGCGCCCGATCCTATAAGCAGTACTTTCATTCGCTGCGCTCCCGGTTACGTTGATCTTCCAACGCTGCCATTTTTTCTTCCGTAATGTCACCGGTAATGTAGTGGCCGTCCAGACAGGCCATGCAAGGCGTTTTGATTGAATGATTTCCTTTTCTCAACACGGCCTCTTTCAAGTCATCCAATTCCTGATACAATAGAATGTCTACATTCATAAACCTGCGTATTTCTTCGACGGTCTTGTTGGCCGCGATCAGTTCATTTTTTGTGGGCATGTCCACGCCATAAAAGCAGGGTGAAATCACCGGCGGACAAGCGGATACAAAGTAAACTTCCTTGGCTCCGAAATCCCGGACCATCTTCACAATTTCGCGACTCGTATTTCCCCGGACAATGCTGTCATCTACGATCATGACCTTTTTGTCCCGGATTTCAAGTTCCTGGGGGACCAGCTTGTATTTAACGGAACGTTTTCTCTGGTTCTGCCCGGGCATGATAAAGGTTCGTCCGATAAATGGATTTTTGTACAATCCTTCCGAATATCGAACACCCAGGGCGTGAGCCGCCGAAAGAGCCGCCGTATTCGCCGTGGAAGGCGCGGGAATCACGATGTCCGGAATAATATCCGGATATTTCTCTTTCCATCTCAGCGCCAGATTTTCTCCCATGTGCAGGCGGGAGCGATACACGCTGATATCGTTGACCATCGTATCCGGCCGGGCAAAATAAACGTATTCAAAAATACAGGGAGAGAATCGTTCTTTTTTTAAAATCCGACTCTGGATAAAGCCGTCGGGCGAGATGTAAATCACTTCGCCGGGACGGACATAACCGAATTGCTTAAAACCAAGCGCATAGAACATGGTGGTTTCGCTGGAGAAAATATAATCTTTGGTTCCGTCCGGATTGGCGCGCATTCCTTTGGATAAGGGGCGGATTCCATGCGGATCGCGGAACACCACCATCCCTTTGCCAATAATCACGCCAATCACGGAATAGGCTCCGCTTATGCGGCGAAACACTTCTTCAACGGAATTACATATTTTATCAAAAAAGGAGCGATCGGAATGATTTTCGCGCTCAAGCGCGCTGCCAAACACGTGAAGAATGACTTCCACATCCACGGTGGCGTTCAGGTGACGCAGGTCTTTCTCCGAAAGTTCTTTATACAATTCTGCCGTGTTGACAAGGTTGCCGTTGTGCGCCATGGCGATGCCGTACGGCACTCCCGTCCATACCGGCTGTGCATTTTCGCTGTCGTACCCGCCGACCGTTGGGTAACGTGTGTGTCCCAGACCGATCGAACCCTGGAGCCGGGACATGTTGTTCTCGTCAAAAATGTCACGGACCAACCCAATCCCTTTTTTGGTGTGAAAATGGGTGTCTGCCGTAATAATCCCGGCTGCATCCTGTCCGCGGTGCTGTAGGTGGATCAGGCTGTCGTAAAGTTCAGCCGCTACCGGATTTTTTTGGGAAATTATACCAACAACACCGCACATGTTAAATGTTCTCCGCCAGTTGTTTGGCCAACCCGATGTATTGTTCCGGTGTCAGGTTTAAAAGTCTTTCTTTTTCATTTTCCGGCAGCGGCAACGTTTCAATAAATTTTTGGAGACTTTCCCTGTCCAATACTTTTCCTCGCGAAAACGCCTTTAGGCGATCGTAAGCATCGGCGAGGCCCTGTTTCCGTAAAACCGTCTGTACCGCTTCCGCCAGCACTTCCCAGTGATCGTTCAACTCCCGGCGGCATGTGTCCTCATTCACGGCCGCTCGTTTAAGTCCGGATATGAGCGATGAAACTCCGAGATAACTGTAGCCGAGTGCGGTAGACAAATTGCGGATAATTGTACTTCCGGACAGGTCGCGTTGCATCCTGGATTTTGTCAAATTTTCCGCAAGGAATGAAAAGAGCGCACTTCCCAAACCAAAATTTCCTTCCGCATTTTCAAAGTAGATCGGATTGATTTTGTGCGGCATGGTGGAGGAGCCCACTTCGGCGTCCGTCCGTTTTTGGGAGAAAATTCCCCGACTGATGTAGAGCCACATGTCCCGGGAAAAATCGATCAGAATGGAATGGACCCGCATCAGAATGTGCAGACTTTCAGCCAGTGCATCGCCCGATTCAATCTGGGTTGTATACGCATTGAATTCCAGTCCCAGTGATTCCACAAACGTTCGGCTAAACGCTTTCCAGTCCACCTTCGGCACGGCGGCCTGGTGTGCCGCCCAGGTTCCGGTAGCGCCGGAGAATTTCCCGGTGAATCGGTGATTATCCAGCGCTTTAATCTGTCGTCTTAGACGAGCAACAAAGACCGCCAGTTCTTTCCCCACCGTCGTAGGTGTGGCCGGTTGACCGTGAGTCATGCCCAGCATCGGAATTCCGGCATATTCATGTGCCAGACTCGTAAGCAAATTCTCAAAATTATAAAGTGCCGGTTTCCAGCCGGATTCAAGGGCCGATTTAAAATTCAGCGTATACGCCAGATTGTTCACATCCTCCGATGTGAGCGCAAAATGAACCCAGGGCCGGTATTGTCCCAAACCCATCTCATCCAAATGTTGAGCCAAAACCACTTCCACCGACTTTACATCATGGTTGAGTTGCCCTTCCGTTTCTTTAACTTTCTGTCCGTCTTTAACGGAAAAGTTATTTACCCATTTCCTGAGCGCGGAAACTTCTTTGTCGCCAATCGGCGGACATTCCGGCAGGCTGTCCAATTGGCTCAGGGCGATCAGGTATTCCACTTCAATGTGGGTCCGGGCTTTAATCAATGCCAGCTCGGAAAAATGCTCTGCTAATTTTTCCAGCCGTGCGCCATAACGCCCGTCCAATGGCGTCAGGGCCTTTAAATATTTTCCCGGATAATCAGGCATGCGCCAAATCCATAATACGCTTAACGGCCAGGGCACAGTTTCCCGGATCCAACACGGTCATCACCGGTGTATTGCCGGGCATTTGCAACGTGGACTGAATATTCACCAGCATATCCACTTTGTCTTTGAAAGGCGGACAGGCCAGGGTGGGAGCGGAACTGTTGGCAGCAACGAAACCGGACAACGCATTGGAGCGGCCGGCGATGGTAATATAGACCACTTTTTCATCCTGATTTTGCTCCAGAATTTCCAGCACTTTTCGTGGTTCTTTATGTGCGGAAGCGGCGAACTTTTCCCAGGCAATGCCTTCTTTATCCAAACCGTCGATAATTTTTTGAGCATGATCATTATCCGATTTGGAACCCATGATGATGATAGCTTTCATCTAATATCCTTTTCGATCTCGGTTAAATACATCAAATGCCGAATTCTTTTAGGACTTCTTCGTGATCAATAAAATTCTTATCCACATCAAAGTCTTGAAAATAGTTATACAGAACTCTTTTAATTATATCGTTTTTCGATGAATGCAATTCCCTTGAAAGGAATTCAAGATCGATTAAGATTTCTTGATCTAACTCTTTTGTTATTTTATTCATCAATTATACAGATTTCAAATTTCGTTTAATTCTTTCCTTTACCGGAACATTCCTCTTCGGAAATTCAAACATTTCTCCGGTAATTGTCTCATAAAGATAAATGTAACGCCAGGACAGTTCCGTCACCAATTCTTCCGGCGCAGGGGGAAGTTCCGGATCATTGTACGGATCGCAGTGATCACGGAACCACAACCGCAGGAATTCCTTGTCAATATTTTCCGGTTCCTTTCCTGAATTAATGCGTTCCTGATAACTCTTCGCGATCCAATAACGACTGGAATCCGGTGTATGAATTTCATCGATTAGGATGATGTTTCCGTCTTCATCTTTCCCGAACTCATATTTGGTGTCCACCAAAATCAATCCGTGCTCCCGGGCCTTCTGCTGCCCGAAAGTAAATAACGCCAATGCCTTTGAAGCAGCTTCATCCCAGGCTTCCTGTGTCAGCCGCCCTTCGTCAACGATTTCCCTGGGAGAAATGGGTCGGTCGTGTTCCTCTTCCTTGGTCGTCGGCGTTAGCATGGGTGCATCCAAAACCTGGTTCTTTTTCAATCCTTCCGGCAGTTGATTTCCGCAATAATTGCGGCTTCCGTTCTTGTACACAGTCCAGAGCGACGTATCGGTAGAGCCGGTAATATAACCCCGGACCACAAATTCAACGGGGAGCACTTCACACTTTTTCGCGATCGTCACGTTTGGATCGGGAATGGAGATCACCTGGTTGGGCGTAATATGTTTGGTCTGTTCAAACCACCAGGCGCTGGTCATATTCAGCACCTGACCTTTGAATGGTATCGCCGCTAAAACGCGATCGAAGGCGCTCTGGCGATCGGTGGTGATCAACGCCAGTTTGTCACCCAGATCATACGTATCCCGAACTTTCCCCGTCGTGTGCGTTCCGATGTTAAAATCCGTTTCAACCAGACATTGGTTCAACGCTGCCTTGATTTTTCCACGGTACGACTCATTCATACAAGTACGCTTCCTGTGAATATCGATTAAACAAGATGTGTGAGGCCAGAACGATCTTCTTAATCTTTTCCACGGATTCGGAGGGTGTATCCACCACCCAGAGAACGCCTCGTTTTACCGCCTGGATTCCGTTCAATCCAAACCGCTTTTCAAGCGATTCCTTTGCTTTCTGTCCTTTAAAATCTTCCCGGGGTTGAACCAAAATCGAAAATCCGTTTTCCGGCGGTTCAAATTCTGTCACGATTTCTTTGTTGGTGTTCACCAATTCTCCGGAAACAATGATATCCTCCAAAACAGACTCGTTCAATTCCCCCTGAATTTCCCAATGTGTATAACGCTTCAATTTCACATCCAACTTCTGCTGTTTTAGGGCTGCTTCTACGGAAAGTGCTTCGTTGTCCGTGATAACCAGTTTGACCACTAACGTTGTGCTTTGTTTTGAGGCCGGGAGTGGTTTCAAATCCACGGGCGGCGGATTCCAGTCAAATGTCAAAGAGTCAGTTGGCTTCCACTGGTTTCGGATGCTGTCGCAAAGCGATTGGAAGATTCCGTCGCCCAGAGGTGTACGTTCCGGGTGCGGCATAATGGCCATGGCGGTTCCGGCGGGATTGCAAATCGCCGCAATATTTTCAATCGATCCATTCGGATTTACCGGAAATTCAGGAGAGATGTTTCCGGTCGAATCGCAATACTGAAAAACGATCTGATTGTTGCGCTTCAGCTGATCCAGAACGGACGATTCCATCACAAAGCGGCCCTGGGCGTGAGCCAGGGGAACGTTCAATAAATCACCGGAATTCAAAGCGCCGGTAAACACAGTCCGCTCCAGTGGAACGGCCGGCTTCAAATGGGTCCAGGTGTTGTAATAACCGGTTCCCAGCACATGTCCGTTTTGGACGCGCTTGTTATCACTGAGCGCCATTCCCAAACGGTAATCGTCGGTACCGGGAACGATGCCAGATTCCACCAAAATCTGGGCGCCATTGCAAATGCCAATAATGGGTTTTCCTTTACGATTCTCAGATTTTAAAAGCGTAATCAACGGATCAAGTGCGGCGATGGCTCCGGCGCGGCTTCTATCCTCGTAGGAAAAGCCGCCGGTGATGATATAGCCATCGCAGGATTGCAATTTTTCACCGGATTCGTTCCACAGAAACATGACCGGTTCGCCGCCGGCCCGGCGAACGGCAAGGCCGGTTTCACGCTCCGTGTT
>CAZJWP010000089.1:0-9636 GCA_964549745.1 uncultured bacterium
ATTTACAAGGTACTACGGGATTTTCCCGTGGGACTCCATTTCAGTTCCTGAATTCATGCGAATTGTCTAAAATTCAGTAGAGTTTTCACCCAAAATTCCCGATTACAGGAGTTGGAATGCGGTATCTAAGCCTCATCTTTTGCATGCTGGGTTTTATCAGCGCTCAGGAGATTTCTTCTGATATTACCTTGGAGAAACAGCGGCTTCTTGTTTTACCCTCCTACAGCGATTCTCTGTATGAATCAATTGCAAGTACCGTGACGACATTGGTATCCAGTGAAGCTACGAAACTGAATCGTTTTATTATCATCGATCATTCAAATCTGGAACCACTGTTGGAAGAGCAATCGCTCCAAATGAGCGGGTTGGTTCGTGACGAAGATTTGGTGAAGTTTGGCGAAATCGCCAGTGCGAACGATGCCCTGGTGGTCCGGATTACAAACTTTGGACAAAAGGGTGTTCCGCCGGAAGAGGACAGCGATAAAAAAGAGAATGACAATGACGATGGATTATTCAGTTGGGTGGTAAAAAAATCGGTCAACGCGATCATTGCCAAAAAGACCGAGGGAGTTGAACTCTACCCCAATAATATTCAAACTGTCCTTCAGGGTGAAGTCCGGAAAATCAATGTGGAATCCGGTGAAACCATGGCATCTTTTTCAATCAGTGCCGACCATACCGGCGGGAATAAAACTGCTTCGTTGGGAAAAGTCCTGAATCGGGTTCAGTCCCAGGTTTCAATTGAATTACGTCGATTGTATGTGTTGTCCAGCCAGGTGATTGATGTCAAACAACGCGAGGTCACTTTATTGCTGGGATCGAACATGGGTGTTAAAAGCGGACTCTATTTTGAACTATCTTCACCGGATCGAACCCAACAAATCGGAGATTTAACCGTCACTATTCCAGGCCGTAGTGTCGGTTGGGTTGTGTCGAATGAGGTTTCTGACAATGCTAATCGATGCCGCATTCTCCGAAACTGGGAAACAATCGAACCGGGATTTAAAGCCACCGAAATGACCCAACATCCCTTTGCTGGCGGATTCAACTTCATTGCCGGACCGGATGCTTCCCGCTATCTGGCTCAGGGTTTTATCGATCCATTCCCTTTTAATCGTTTTAGCATTATCGGCGAATTTGGGTTAGGTGCCGTCAGTGATAGCTGGAATGATCTTGATTTCGATCTCAAATTTGGTGCACAATTTTATGGACGGTTAATCCAAACACGAATATTTTCCGGTGGCGCCACTCTGGAGTTGCCTTTTGATCTGATCATGCGCGGAGACGATCATAGTCACACCGTGTCACTTCCGGTTTTTGCACCGGCGGTGGGTGTCCGGGTTGAATGGATGTTGTCCCCTCATCGTGATTTGATTCTTGGCGTGGAATCCATTTTATCCAGTATGTCCAGCACCCAATGGAAATACACGGAACAGACCGATAAAAACGAAGATTCAGTTACACGACCGGCCGAATGGGACCGTGACTCCGGGCCGGATGTAGATTTGAAGGGACTTTATATTACAGTCGGAGTTCGGTTTTTCGCGTTTTAGGACTTCATTAACCCCATGTGTCTGTAAGCCAGTCCAGCATAGCTTTCTGGCGCTGTGGTTTGTGCAGATTTGTTTCCAGGTTAATATAACGAACATTCATTTTTTGAGCTGCACGGG
The DNA here is from genome assembly GCA_964549745.1 of uncultured bacterium. Lineage (GTDB taxonomy): Bacteria > Fidelibacterota > Marinisomatia > Marinisomatales > J089 > J089. The sequence continues at coordinate 1,671 of CAZJWP010000089.1, forward strand.
ACAACGATCCGTCGTCCAATCCGTTTTCATCCTGCAAAACCACGTTGTAAGGACCGGTCGCTAATTTTTCGAAATCTTTTTCGTTGACCGTCAGGTAAAAATCACGAAAATGATCCTTTTCGGGCAGGTGGGTTGCCTTGGCATTTTTTACTTCGGCAGCGATTGTGTATGATTCAAAATTATTATGAAGTGCTACCAGCAATGAATCTTTTCGCGGCCATAATAATTTAAAGAAATTGTCGCGGTCCCGATCAAATTGACGAAGGATCTGATCCAGATTGTCGTCGGTAATTCCAGGATTGTGAAAACGCAAATTTTCTTCTGCACCTATTCCTGAGAATACACGATTTGGGTTAATGTGAATACCATTGGATTCAACCAGACGACTTATACTGTTAACCAGAAAACACCGTTTCTTATTTTGTGCCAAATTTAGAGTCATGTCTCTGGCCACCGATTCATCACCGTGAACCCAGATATAGCGAATTTGTGCATTTTTTGGTCCATATCCATAGAAAGTCAGGGGTCCTAAAGAATAGGTCTGGTTAGGGACGAGGTCACGATTGTTCAGGATGTTAGCTCCCATTTGTATGCTTAATAAAGTCGAAGGTGGGTACTCAAACGGAAACAATGATACAACAGCATAATCCGCCGAGTTTAGTGTTCTAATTTGGTTTTGAAGTTAGAAGTGTGTCCAATTGAATGTCCGGGCGCTTCATCACTCGTTTAACGATGGGATTCGGATCAAAATTTAAGCGTTGACCTGCTAAAGTAATATCCAGGATAATGTGGTTGATGGCAATTTCTGTGATGGCCAGGTTTCGGGTCCAGATCGACCGGTTGTCCGGGCTGTTGGCTGTACTGCCCATCACCGTCGTTGATTGGTCCGCGACAAGAATAATTTTCGGATTCCAGACCTTCCGAAGTTCAGTTTCATCCAGGTTGTAGGTGACGGTTTTTCCAAATGTCCGGCTTACCGCGCAAAAAGAAAACAAAGTGATTTCCACCCCGCGCTTTTCGGCCTCATCCAATGGGTTCTTAAGCAAGTCTATTTCCCGGGCCCAGGCAGAAAGAAACACCTTCTTTTCCGCGGAACGAATCGTCTCTTTTAATTTGAGCACCAGATTCTGGTACCCATGAAGATGCCAGAAATCGAATGCTTCGCCTGAAGTGTCTAGTTCATCCAATGCTTCCTCTAACTTTTGTAGACGGTCAGTGTGGGATGATTTAAAATGTTCCAGCAGAGCGGATGGCGATAAGGTGACATATCGCTTCGGGGATTCTCCAACCGAGTTGATCAGTCCCATAGCCGAGAGGCGATTCAATACTGAATAGATGGCAGAACGGGGGATCCCGGATTGGGTACTGATTTCATAACCCGTGGCCGGATTATTCCTCAACAAAGCAATATAGGCCTTGCTGGCATTGGTGGATAAACCAAATTCCTGCAATAGATCAATGATTTGTTTTTCCGTACTACTCATAAATTTTCACCTCGATTCCGCCTGATAAAATATTCTTGGGGAATGACTCATTTTATTCTAATATTTAGTCGTAACTCACTTGTGAGTTACGGAATTTAAACGCTCTATTTCTGAAATGAAATCGCTTTCCCAAACAATCCGTTACCTTTTGTTTATCGTAACAATGTGGACGATCACGTCAGCAGCACCGCCTTCCTGGGCTAAAGACGCAATCTGGTATCAAATATTTCCCGAACGATTTTATAACGGCGATCCGTCCAACGATCCAACAATTTCCAGCTTGTGGGGCACCTGGCCCTGGGAGACTCAAACCGATTGGAACATCACGCCCTGGACTTCCGATTGGTATCATTTTCAACCCTGGGAAGAAGCCAACGGCCATCCCTTTAACTGGCAATTTCAACTGCGCCGTTACGGCGGCGATCTCCAGGGCATCATCGATAAACTGGATTACCTTGATTCTCTGGGAATAAATGCAATTTATCTTAACCCCGTTTTCGACTCGCCCTCAAGTCATAAATACGGTGCCGCCTATTATCATCATATCGATCGTTATTTTGGTCCCAATCCTGCAGAAGACACGCGACGACTCAAGCAGGAAAACCCTGCCGATCCCTCTACCTGGGTATGGACCACCGCCGATTCGCTCTTTCTGGAATTAGTCCGGAAAGTGCATGAACATGGAATGCACATTATTATCGATGGTGTTTTTAATCATGTGGGTATACCATTCTGGGCTTTTCAGGATGTGATCGCCAATCGGGAGAAAAGTCCCTACTATTCATGGTTCAATATTGAAGGTTCCGGGCTGCCCGATAAATCGGAGTTAAATCAGTATCAATCACTGCCGGACTATTTTTTGGAGCCCGGGCAGAAACCTTTCAGATATACCGGTTATGTAGCTGATTTACCGGCTTTCCGCCAGGATGAATCCGGTCCGGTTCCGCCGGTGCGTGAGCATTTGCACGCCGTGGTCCGGCGATGGATGGATCCCAACGGTGATGGTGATCCCTCCGATGGGATTGATGGCTGGCGTCTGGATGTGGCTGAACGCCTGCAACCTGAGTTTTGGGCTATTTTCAATGGCTGGGTACAGGAAGAGAATCCCAAGGCCTATTTAACCGGCGAAATCTGGTGGAAAGATTTCACACACAATGTCCAGTTTAATGCAGCACCCTGGATTTCGGATGAAAAACTGGATGCCGTGATGAATTATCGGTTTACCGCGGCAATGGTCGCTTTTTTTGTCGATGAAAAAATGGCGATTTCTCCGAAAGACCTGGACAAGAAACTTGCGCAAGTTCGGTCGGACTATGGGTTGGAATCATCCTATGTACTGCAAAATTTATTGGACAGTCACGATATGGAACGAATTGCTTCTGCCACGGTAAATCCGGATCGCTGGATTGATCATGCGAACAACCTCCAGTACAATCTGGAATTCGATATTCGCAAACCAAACGCGACCGAGCGAAAAAAACAAACCGCTATGGTCGCGTTTCAGTTTACATACTTAGGCGCTCCTTATATATATTATGGCGATGAAGCCGGGATTTGGGGTGCGGACGATCCGGATTGCCGAAAGCCCATGATCTGGCCTGAATTTCGTTACGATGACGAAGCGGCGCATCCCTGCGACCGGATTCCCGACTGCAATTATACCCGCCCTCGCGATCCGGTTTACTTTGACCATATGTTGTGGCGTACTTATCACGAGTTGATCCAATTGCGGAAAGATCACTCCGCGCTCCGGGATGGTCGATATAAAACGGTTTTTGCCGAAGGAACGGGCGATATATTTGCTTTTACACGACAAGATAATCAGGAAGCCATTTTAGCCGTCTTTAACCGGGGTGATCAAAAGCAATTGATTCCGTGGGATACTCTTCCTGATAATGCAAATACCTGGCAACAGATTTACGGGACTTCAAACTCAATGCAAATCGATGGACATTCGGCAAAGATCTTTGTTCACCGCTAGGACTGGGTTAATAATTTTGGCACTTATGACCATTCAATGTTCCCGCCAAGCTCCGGAAGTGATCGCCAGGATTAATACCGTGAACATTGATACGCAGCAATTTTCCAAACGATACTCCGAATTTCTCTCTTTCTCCGGACAAAAGGACAACCTCCTGAATCGCAAGGAATACATTCAGGCCATGATCGATGAGGAGCTTCTGGTAGAAACTGCCCGTAAGAAAAAATGGACACAATCGGCGGAGTGGCAAACCGTATTCAATCGTCAAAAAGACCAGGCTTTACTTAATGCACTGTACGCAACCGATGTCAAGCCCAAACTCAAACCGGAAGACAGGGAACTTAGAACGCTGTATAAATGGTCCAAAGAAAAGCTGCATGTCCGTCACCTTTTTTCCCGTAGTCGGGAGTCCATTGATTCATTGGCCGGTTTACTAAAATCAGGAGCGGACTGGGATTCACTGGCGAAAAATACTTTTTCAGACTCCGTATTGGCTTCCAACGGCGGTGATTTGGGTTGGGTATCATTGGGGGATCTGGATCCTCCGTTTGAAAAAGTGGCATTTACGCTAAGCGATGGAGAAATTTCGGATCCTGTACAAACATCCACAGGATACAGCATCATTCAGGTAATTGAGCGTAGGGTGGACCCATTTTTGTTGGAGTCAGATTTCCGAATTCAACAGAAAAAGTTGGAGCAAATTGGACACAATTATCTCAAAGGTCCTGAAGTGAGAAAATATACCGACCATGTAGCCGATGAGTTAGGTCTGGCATTTTATAAGGATGCGATACATAAATTATTGAACACAGAATTGCCTTCCGGTTCAACAGCGGAATTAGCTTTGACGGATTCGAAAGAAGTTTGCGTTCGGATTGGATCTCAAAACCGGACCTTATCAATCGCTGAAACAGCGGATTTACTTCGAACATTGTCGCCAAGACAGATTCGTTTAATTACTTCCGACGAAACGTTGAAATCTGTTTTGACAGGGATATTGGTTCGCCAGGAATTGCTCAAACGCAGCGAAGCGCTCGGTTTGGATAAAGCCGATGAATTCCAAAACAATCTGTCGAAAATTCAGCGGAATTACATCGTCCGCCAATCCTATCATAAAATTACAGATATGGACGTATCTTCAAATACTGACTCTCTGCTCTATTGGCAACGGAAACGATATATGTCATTTCGAGACAGCCTTCGTACAAAAAGCCAGGTTCACGTTAATGAATCCTTGTTGCGGTCCATGAAACTCTCTCTGAATTAGTCATTCTGATGAAAAGTTGAGAACACAATGAAATCACAATTATCAATCATCTTTCTAATTACCGGCCTTCTGTTTGGAGGTACAACCGGTAAATTAACCGGAATTGTAACCGATGCCCAAACCGGGGATCCTTTAGCCGGATGTAATATACTGGTTAACGGGACTGATCTGGGCGCCGCGTCAAACGTGGACGGTTCGTTTTTTATCTTGAACATATCTCCGGGTACCTATACCGTCCGTGCAATGATGATCGGCTATTCCACCCAGACGATTGAGAATATTTCCATCAGTGTGGACCTGACGACAACCCTTAATATCAAAATGCAGATTGAAGCTCTGGAAGGGAAGGAAATTACCGTTGTTGCGGAGAAACCGGCAATCAGGATGGACCTTACTTCAGCCGAAGCCAGGGTTTCTTCCAAGGATATGGATGCGCTTCCGGTCAATGAACTCTCGGATGTGATCAACTTACAAAGTGGTGTCACAAGAGATGCCGGCGGCGGTATTCACATCCGGGGCGGCCGCCAGCAGGAGGTTGCTTATTGGGTTGATGGTGTGTCTGTGACCGACGTATATGATGGAGGTCTTTCCGTTGCCGTGGACAATGATGCAATTCAGGAATTGCAGGTTATTAGCGGAACTTTTAATGCGGAATACGGCCAGGCTATGTCCGGGATTATTAACCTGGTGACTAAAGATGGCAGTGACCATTTCCAGGGATATTTATCCACTTATGCTTCCAGGTATACAACGGGTGATAAGCTGTTGAAAGGATATGAAAAATTCAGTTTTAAGGATGAGAACAATCTTGAAGGAAGTTTAAGCGGACCCGTCCCATTTCTGGGCAGGTTCCTCAAATTTTATACCTATGGCCGGGTCAACCGATCGAACGGTTGGTTGTATGGTTGGAGAATTTTCGATAAATGGGGCAGACTATTAATCCCAATCGATGATCAGGGAAATATAACCTGGAATCAAAAATCGGTGCCGATGAACTGGCGGAATAAATCGAATACGAATACAAAGCTCACCTTGAAACTCAGTAATTCAATGAAGATTCGATACAATTTGATGACCAGTCATGAAGAGTATCAGGATTATGCGCACAATACTCAATATTCCCCGGATGGTGAACTTTTGCATTTTAATAATGGACAAAACCAAAAGCTGAGTTTTACCCATCAGTTGTCTTCCAGAACATTTTATACGGTGGATGCTTCCCGTTTTTATAAAGAATATCATCATTACGCTTTTGCGGATCCGCATAGTCCGAATTACATCGATCCGTATTATTTCTTGCATCAATCCGTTGTCCTCGATCCTGCTTCTTTCAAGATTTGGGGCGTCAACATGGGACGGTTTAAGCGGAAAACCGATACCAAAGTTTTGAAATTCGATTTCACCAGTCAGGTGAACAATCTTCATCAGGTCAAATTTGGGGCTGAATACCGAAAACATGACCTTTATCTTGATAGTTACAGTATTCAGGATGCCAGTGAGGTTGATACTGTGTTTTCGATTCGGATTCCCGGGGACTTTACGGTTTCCCAGGTTGGTGTTGATAAATGGACGATCATGGATCCTGTCAACGGCACGTATATCGGTTGGGGACTCAATGCATCAACCAGTGAAACGCCTTACGAATTTTCGACCAAAAGTGAAGCGAACGATTTTATTCACTACTATAACAAATATGTGCAGTTTGGCCGCGGTTATTATCATGAACAACCGGAAGAACTTTCGGCGTATGTACAGGATAAAATTGAGTTCAAAAGTGTGATCATAAATGTTGGAGTGCGTTGGGATCAATTTGACGCAAACGATTATGTCCCCACAAACCCGGCAGAACCGTATATGGGAAATCCCCGTAACGCCGTACTTGATTCACTGACGCTCGAAGAACGGAAATATGTGGATTGGTCCACCGTCATGAATGACTATAAAGACATTCTGCCGGATTCCGCAAAAAGTCTTGCGAATGCAAAAGGGTGGTGGAAACCCACAACGATTAAATCTCAGGTCAGTCCTAGACTTGGAGTGGCATATCCCATCACCGCCAAAGGTGTGATCCATTTTTCCTTTGGACATTTTTTTCAAATACCTTCATTTGAAGATCTTTACAAAGATCCAGGTATCAAACTTGCCGAAGAGAGCGGGAAATTTGGTGTGTTTGGAAACCCAAATCTGAAGCCGCAGCGTACGGTCATGTATGAGTTAGGACTTCAGCAGGAACTCATTCCGGGATTTTCCCTGGATTTGACCGGATATTACCGCGATGTACGCGATTGGGTCTCTACGGGTATTCCGGTTGATCTTGGCGGCGGTACGTCGTATTACACATATATAAATAAGGATTATTCCAATGTTCGGGGAGTCACGTTGAATCTGAATAAGCGATTCTCCAATTCATACGGTTTTTCAATCAATTACACGTTCCAGATTGCGGAGGGATCTAATTCCAACCCGGATCAGGAATTTGGAGCATTGAAAGATAATGCTGAACCCGTCCGGGCAATCCTGCCATTGGATTGGGACCAAACGCACACGATTAACGGTTCCTTTTTCACCGGTGGAAAATCGTGGAGCTTGACACTCCTGGGCCAATTTGGAAGCGGCTACCCGTATACACCTTCTCAAAACGTTGCAACGACTCAGGGTATTTCTGTTTCCACGGTATTGCCGACAAACAGCCGGCGCAAACCCATCACCTACAACCTGGATTTGAATTTCCAATATACCTTACCGATTCCCGGTCCGGAGAGCCGGCTGTATGTCAAGATATTCAATCTCACCGATCGCCGGAATCAGAATACCGTGTATGGGGATACCGGTACGGCAGATCGCACTTACACCATCCAGGGTTCCGGAGGTGATTACAACACGGTAGCAGAATTCTATTCAAGACCTGATTGGTATAGCGCTCCTCGTCAAATCCAGATCGGTCTGAAATTCAATTTTTAGGTAGATTATGAAACATTCCATTCCAACTTTTATCGTGATTCTGATCGTCGGTTTATGTTCAGAACTCTTTCCGCAATATGTTCCCTCAACCGAACGAGGTGACCCGAATTATCGACGGCAAACTGATATTGACGGGAATAAAGTTCGCACGTCTGTTTTCAATTTTGGTCTCACTGGACGCACAGGAGCTAACCCGGGTGAAATTCCTTACGAATGGCCGATTAATTCCGGGCAGGATTATATCGCCCTGACGGGCTTATTTGTTGGCGCTGA
>CAZJWP010000090.1:0-9533 GCA_964549745.1 uncultured bacterium
GTTTCCACACCACGGATTACAAACTGGACGGCAATCACCATCAGAATCAAACCCATGATTCGCTGAAAGACACGCATCCCGGTTGCACCGAGTCGTTTGGAAAGTTCGTTGCCTCCGCGGAAAATCAAATATACGGATAACAATACAACCACAATCGCAAATACAAGCAAGACATAATGAACCACATTTTCAGCTTTGCTTGATAACAACATGGCAGCAGTGATCGCCCCCGGACCGGTGATAATCGGTATTCCGATGGGACTGATCGCAATGTCATCACTGTCCAGGCTTTCTTCTTGTTCCTTCGGTGTTGTTCGCGAACGACCCACCTGAGCTTCCATCATCCTCAGGCCGCTTCGAAAGAAAATAATTCCGCCCATGATTTGAAACGCTTCAATGGTGATTCCATAGACTTTAAAGATCAATGATCCCAATAACGCAAATATCAAAAGTGTACCGCCTGCAGCGATAATGCCTTTTCGCGCAATGCGAGTCCGTTCCGGTTTTGAGAATCGTTCCGTTAAAACAATAAAGATGGGAGTGATTCCCAACGGATTGATCAACGTGAACAATGTCGTAAGACAGAGAAGAAAATAGTCCAGATTGTTGGTCAGAAAAGCGTGCATCTCTACATCCGTTCCGGAGCTTGAATGCCCAGAATCCCCAATCCGTTTTTCAGGACAGATTTTACCGCACTCACCACTGCCAATCGTGATTGTGATAATTCCTTGTCCTCCGTAACGACTCTACACACTGTGTAAAACTTATGAAATGCAGTCGCCAGTGTTTGCAGACTTTGAGCGATCACCTGCGGTTCAAGTGAATCAAGTGCAGATTCCCAGATTTGTGGAATGCGGCTCAATTCTTTCAGCAGTTGAATTTCTTCTTCCGTATCTAATCGTTCAGGATCGAAATCCGTCTTGACTTCCAAATCAAATGCTTTGGCATGTACCAGAATATTCGCCGTTCGTGCATGAGCATATTGTAAATAATAGACCGGATTTTTCTCCGATTGATCCTCCGCTAAATCCAGGTCAAAATTTAAATGGCTGTTCATACCGCGCATGACGAAAAAATAGCGCACAACATCCACACCAATGCGATCGGTTAATTCATCCAATGTAACATAGTTGGCTTTGCGCGTAGACATCTTTAGTACGGCTCCGTCCTGTATCAACGTCACAAATTGATGGATTAATACACGCATACGATTTAAATCATATCCCAGGATTTTTAACACAGATTGTACATCCGGATACGTGGCTACATGATCGGCGCCAAAAATATCGATGATTAGATCGTAATCCCGATCAAATTTGTTTCGATGATAAGCCATATCCGGGAGCCGGTAGGTCGGTTCTCCTGTACTTTTAATCAGAACCGTATCCCGGTCTTTCCCCAATTCTGTGGTCTTCAACCAGGTGGCTCCTTCTTTCTCATAAACCAGGTTTCGTTCACGCAATTCAGCCAATACCTGCTCAATCGCTCCACTGTCATAGAATGATTTTTCATTGGAAAAAACCTTGTGTCGGACGCCCAGTCTTTCAAGTGTGGCTTTAATATCGCCGAATATAGTCTGCTCGGTGACTGTACGGAATTCCTTGGCTTCCGGTGGCAGATCTGAACCGGATATATCCAGGATATCTTTAGCAATATCACGAATATATTCCCCCTGATACCCGTCTTCCGGAAATTCGGACGGCTGACCGGTTAGTTCCCGGTATCGTGCCTCCACGGAAGCGGCCAGGACGCGCATCTGACGGCCGGCATCGTTGTAGTAATATTCACGTTCAACTTCATAGCCGTGCCATTCCAAAATAGAAGCAACCGTATCACCCAGGATCGATTGCCGCCCATGTCCAACGGTTAACGGACCGGTGGGATTGGCGCTTACAAATTCAACATTTGCCCTTTTTCCAGTTCCAATCCCGGAACGTCCGAAGTTTTCCGGATCGTCCAAAATCGTTCGCAGAATGTTATAATAGTATTGCGGCGATAAAGTAAAATTGATAAACCCGGGAGGTGTGACGGTTGTCTTTGAAATGATATTTTCAGTAAAGGACAGGTTTTCTATAATCTTCCGGGCCAGATCAATCGGTTTCTGCTTCGCCACTTTGGCCAGGGCCAGGGCTGCATTGGACGCATAGTCGCCAAATTCGGGATTTTTCGGAGGAAGTATTTGTGCGGAATCAAGGCTCAATCCGATGGACTGAACCGCCTTAATTACAGCGTCATTCAGAATTTTCCGGGGATTCATCCGTCAACTCTTCCACAGGCGCATCCGCCCAAAGTTTTTCAATATTGTAATAATTACGGTCCCGTGTACGCAATACGTGAACCACTACATTTATATAGTCCAATAATATCCAGCGCATTTGTTGAGCGCCTTCAATGTGCGCCGGTTTATGCGGTGTTCCCCGTCGGATGGAATCGGCAATGGCTTTGACCTGAACATCGGTGTCTGCGGAACAAATGATAAAATAATCGGTCATTGTGGTCACCTCCCGCACATCGATGAGCAACACGTTCTCAGCCTTCTTTTCCAAGGCAAGAGAACCAATCAGGCGGGCAAGGATTTCCGGGGAATCCGGACTGGGTTTGGACGAACTCAAATCAGAAAATGGTTTTTAAATATTCAACTACCGATGGAATTGACGCATAATCTTTTCCAACAATGATGGTACAATCCACATCGGATTCCGAAGCAGGTTCAATTTTAATTCGGGAGCGGTCTTTGAGATTAAATCCAAATGATAGAGCAACCTTTTGAAGCGCATCTACATTTTCATTCCGTGAAATGATCAGCGTTTTTTTATGGTCGAACGTGGACGCATTTTCAGATCGGACCACATCGATATGTTGGGTTCGAAGAAAATCTGACATTTTGCCGGCGACACCTTTTTCTCCGCAACCATTAAGGACTTCCACCTGAATATCCAGAATCGGATTTTCCGCATAGGCTTCGGCGGCCAGCTTCGGCGGCGCCGGTGATAAATCCGGCATGGGAACTCGTCGTGTACTGTCTTTTTGGGAATAAGAATAAATAAATACCAGGATTAACAGGGATAAAACCCCGATAACTCCGTTCAATACATTATTCTGCCACTGCCCTTTTTTTCGTTTACGTGAAGGTGTGGATTGGAAAAGTGAAAAGCGTGATTTAGCTTTTTTCGCGGCCATATTTACCGGAGGAATAAAGGAGATGAGCTACGGGTCATATATGGAGAATAAGACGAGTACTGTGAATAGGGATAGTACGGAGTCTTCATAAATGAAATCTGAAAACTGGAATGTTCAGTAGGCTGAAAATTCAATTGCGCACCATAGCCGACCTGATTCATGGAAAGCCCGCTTTGTTGCATTCCGGAACTCAAACTGGATTGAGTAATCATAAGCACCGTATTCAATGAAAGATTCGGACGAATCTGAAAAGACATCGTGTTTGTATAGGCTCCTAATCCGATCGATCCTGCTCCCGTTGACAGCATTGAATAGGAAAACGAATGGTTCATGGAAAATCGATTGGGTGAAAATAACGGTGTAATTGAATTATTGGTGTTGAATAATTGATCGGGGATAGTCGATTCATTTATATCGGATTTGAGTTGCCCGAAACTGAGTGCCGTCACCGAAACCAGAACCATGATCTTAATCGTGAATGTTTTCATAGCGCGTCCTGAAAATACGATTTATTTCTTTAAGTTGCTCCGGCGTATTTACGCCTTGAATTTCCATTGGGTCGGCTAAAACTTCCAATCCCACATGTTCCCCTTGTTCCACCAGAATTGGAAGTACATCCGGAAGGTAATATTCCTGCTGCACATTATTGTTTTTGACCTGTTTTAACGCTTCAAAAAGATGCGCAATCCGGAAAATGTAAATCCCCGCATTGATCTCGTGGATTTTTTTCTCCTCCAATGTGCAATCTTTATCTTCTACAATCCGTAAAAGTTCCGACTGTTCATTCCGGACGATCCGGCCATAGCCGGACGGGTCCGAAAAATTAGCTGTTAGTAAGGTCGCCGCGCGATGGGAACTCCCATGACTTTGGATGAGCGCTTCCAGTGTTTTCTGCCGCAGCAAAGGTACATCACCGGAGAGGACCAGCAAATCACCATCGCTACCCTTTACCAACGGTTCCACTTGTTGAACCGCGTGGCCGGTTCCTAATTGCGGTTCCTGAACCACCCATTGTGTTTCCGTACTTTTAATGGCATCAATCACCCTTTCCTTTTGATGGCCGATGATTGCAATCACCTGATCAGCGCCAATGTCTTCAGCCAAATGGACTACATGGATCAGCATGGGTTCACCACCCACAGGATGGAGAACTTTCGGTAAATCCGATTTCATGCGGGTGCCTTTTCCGGCAGCTAAAATGGCAACAGTCAATTTTAGGTTCAATGGGTTGCTTCCTGTAATTGTGGTGTGGCGGCCTTTTCAATAATTGCGCCGCCCAAGCATACATCATCCCGGTACAAGACTACCGATTGTCCCGGTGCTACTGCAAACTGGGGTTCGGCAAATTCAATTTCAATACCAGACTCATTTTGTTTAATAATACGGCAGGTCTGATCGGATTGACGGTAACGCACCTTTGCTGTGTATTCCTGATCAATTTTTGGCGGAGATCCTTCAATCCAGTGAACCTGATTCGCCGCCAGTCCGGTGGAATACAGTGCCGGGTTTTTCTGACCCTGGACAACCACCAGTTCATTTTTGTCCAGCCGCTTTTCCGCCACATACCAGGGCAATTCCGGCGCACCTTTTTTACCGCCAATCCCCAGTCCCTGCCGCTGACCCAAAGTGTAGAACATTAATCCATTGTGATGCCCAAATATCTTTCCGTCCATGTCTACAATATCGCCTGGTTTAGCTGGAATGTAAGTTGCCAGAAATTCACTGAATTTTCGTTCGCCAATAAAGCAAATACCGGTACTGTCCTTTTTCTTCGCATTAGGCAGCCCGGCCTTTTGCGCAAGCGCTCGAACTTCCGGTTTAGTCAAATCACCTAGTGGAAAAAGGACTTTTTGCAGTGCTTTCTGAGTTAACAAATACAAAAAGTAACTCTGATCTTTCCCGGTATCTTTGCCTTTTAATAATTGCACTGAATTGCCGTTCTCTCTGACCCGGGCGTAATGACCGGTGGCAATTTTATCGGCGCCCAGTTTTAGGGCATAATCCAGGAAAACTTTGAACTTGATCTCCCGATTACAAAGTACATCCGGATTGGGCGTCCGGCCGGCTCTGTATTCATCTAAAAAATAAGTAAAAACGTTCTCCCAATATTCTTTTGAAAAATTGACACTGTGAAGCGGTAAATCCAGAACTTCGGCAGCCTGCAATGCATCCACATAATCGGCTTCGGATGAACATGCGGGGTTGTCCGCTTCGTCTTCCCAGTTTTTCATAAAAATGCACTGGACATCGTAACCCTGTTCTTTTAACAGCATCGCAGCTACGGCGCTGTCTACGCCGCCACTCATTCCAACCACAATCTTCGGACCCATATCAGCCGGTTTGCTTACACAGTTTAATCAGGGCATCGGCTAACATCTGAACTTCTTTCAGTGTATTTTCCTTCCCAAAACTAATCCGCAGTGTCCGTTGATTTGCCTCATTTGACAAACCAATGGCTTGGAGTACACTTGAGGGTTTTACGGTGCCCGATGAACAGGCCGATCCGCTGGATACGGCCAGTCCCTTCAAATCCAGTTGGATCAGGGCAATGTCCGATGTTGGATTTGGTACCGTCAGGGAAACCAGTCCCGGTAAATGATTTTCCGGATCACCGTTGAATCGAAGATTCGGAATTCCGGCTTTTACTTTTTTACGAAAAGCGGACTCAAGTTCTGACAAATGTTTTCCATATCCTTTTGCAGCTTTTTCCGCAGCCAAACCCATGGCAGCAATACCGGGAACGTTTTCTGTCCCGGCCCGAAGTTTTCGCTCCTGTCCGCCGCCAATGATAAGCGGATGCAGTTTAATTCCCTGCCGGATATATAACGCACCCACACCTTTCGGACCGTAAAATTTATGCGCCGACAAAGAAAGTAAATCCACACCCAATTCATCCACATTTATTGGATATTTTCCAAGAACTTGTACAGCATCCGTATGGAATAAAATTTTGTTATCCCTGGCGATGGCGCTGATTTCGCAAAGCGGTTCCAGAGTGCCGATTTCGTTATTGGCCATCATAATTGAAATCAAACCTGTGTCCGGTCGGATCGCTTTCGCCACGTCATCGGGCGAAACCCGCCCGAATGAATCCACCGGAACAAGGGTATATGAAACACCAAAATTCTTTAGTTGTTTAAGCGTCGTTAAAATTGCCGGATGCTCGATGGCACTGGTAACGACATGTTTTTTGCCGGTATGCAATCGATTCCACAAAACCAGGTTGTTGGATTCGGAACCGCCGCCGGTAAAAATAATCTCCAGCGAATTTGCACCCAATGCGTGTGCCACCTGCTTCCGTGCCGACTCGATACGGCTTCGGGCTTTTCGGCCAAAGGCATGCGTACTGGATGGATTCCCAAAATCTTCGGACTGAACTTCCAGAAGCAGTTTTAAAACATGGGAATCAATAGGCGTGGTTGCGCTGTGATCAAAATAGGGCATCGTTGCTCCAAATGGGCGGAAAAATTACGGAGATAGAAAGAAGGATGCTACGCGTCGTTGCGAATTGCAGCGTAACGGATGGTGTTTTTTAAATTTTGATAGAAAGGTGGTTTACGCTCATCCAAAAGAGCAATGGCCTGATCCCGATCATAATCAAAGCGAATTACATCCCATTCGTAGTAGTCGCCAATGGTCAGGAATGCAACGGATCCGCGGGGATCTTCATCAAATGGCATTCCGGTAGCACCCTGGCAAAGAATTCTGAGATTTTCTGAGGCTTCATTCCGGGGATAATGAACATGACCATGAATAAAGATGAACTGATCAACCTCCGGATGAGCAGCGCTAACATGATTTCTCCATTGAAGACCTTCATCCATTGTTGGTGGTAAATCATCGCGTTGATACCAGGCATGGGTAAATTCCACTAATGTTTTTCCAACAACTTCACGATGGGAAATATGCATCTTATTGATAAAATCAACGCCGGCCTTCCCCACTTTATCCGCTGTCCATTTTTCGTTAGCTACAATATCCTGACAGACAGGATCATCCGGGTCCATTCCTTCCAAAGACGGACGTTCTTGCTCCCAGAGACGTTCGATTAAGTACCGATCATGATTTCCACGAATGTAGATACTTTCCAATTCAGTAAGACGTTTTAGAATCTTTTCCGGTGCAGGACCTAAAGCAAAACAATCACCCAAACAAATCAATTGATCGTAGCGATGAGAGGCCACAATTTCCAGGGCCCGTTCAAGCGCCACAATATTCGAATGAATATCGGTTATAATTGCAAATGTTTTTGATGTCATACGAGTCAATATAGCCAGGAAAAATTCGTTCGGGCAAGCGAATAGGGTTGGTGATGTATATCACAAATCAATTTCACTTAAACCAGACTGATTCTTGCATTCGATTTCCGAACTCCTGTATGTTGAGTCATGAACAAAATAAATAATTTCGCGTTGATCGTTGGGTCTATCGCCCTGGACACAATTGAAACACCTCATGGATCACATGTAGATCTGCTGGGAGGTTCCACAACTTACGCCCTGCTTGCAGCCGGGCGGTTCATTCCTGTGCATATTGTCGGAGTCGTGGGAGAAGATTTCCCGAAATACTTCAGAGAAATTTACAATTCGTTTGCTGCAGACATTACAGATTTAATGACAGAGACCGGGACCACATTTCGCTGGGGCGGCAAATATGGAGAAAATCAGGACAACCGGGAAACATTGTTTACCGAATTAGGCGTATTTGCGGATTTCAACCCTCAACTCTCTGTCCAAAACCAAACTGCTGAGATGGTTTTCCTGGCCAATATCCATCCGTCGCTTCAGTTGTCTGTAATGGACCAGGCCGGCGATCAATCCATATATGTAGTCGATACAATGAATTTGTGGATTGATACTACACGTCCGGAATTGGAGAAAGTTTTGGAACGAACAACGTTCCTTCTGATAAATGAAAGTGAAGCTGAAATGCTTACGAATGAAACGAACCTTGAAAAGTCTGCCGAAATATTGCAAGAGATGGGACCCAAAGCCGTTGTGATCAAACAAGGGAGCAAGGGATCCACATTTTTCTCCGGATCGCAACAAATATCCATGGGAGTTTATCCGGTCAAGAAGGTCGTAGACGCAACCGGAGCCGGAGATACTTTTGGAGGCGGATTTGTTGCCGCACTTGCGATGGGAAAGGATTACCGCGAAGCATTGGCTCTGGGCTCTGCCCTGGCTTCGTTTACGGTGGAAGACTTTGGCGTTCTTTCCCTTTTGAGCGCCACGCCTGAAACAATCGAATCAAGATTAGCAGCTTTATTGAACTCCAAATGAGGTTGAATCCTTAAATAACCCCTCCTAATTTCCATCCCCGATTCAGGGGCAAAACATTTACAGAGGATGAAACATGAAACGATTTATCTTTTTGCTTTCTGCATTCACCGGATTATTAATCTGGGTCGGTTGTGCCAGTCAGGAACTGACCTCAGCAAAACTGTATATTCAACAGGAAAACTGGGATAAAGCAGAAGAATTCCTGGTTAAAGCGTTAGATACGGAACCCAATAATCCTGAAGTGCCTTATTTATTAGGTGATTTGGTTTACGGTAAGCGCGCTGATTGGATCGATATGGATGCCATGTATAAAAAAGCGATGAAATTGGGTCCGGATAAAGTAATCCTTGAACAAGGACTTACCGTTAAAAAGTATGTTGAACAATCCAGGGAAAAGTATTGGGTAGAAGAATATAATAAAGGTGTTAAGAATTTCAATGATTACAGAAATGCACCGACAGACGACAAAGGTAAATTTTTAGATAACGCTATTCAAGCTCTGAATAACGCGGTAATCATTAAACCGGATCAAATGAAGTCTTTTACATTATTAGGCACTTGTTATTTCCAAAGTGGAGATACAACCAAAGCTGTTGAATTGGCCAAAAAAGCTGCGGATGAATCACCGGATAATGTTGAGGCTAATTTAAATGCCGGGAAAATTTTGTATAATGCTAAAGATAAAGAAGGTGCTGTAACATACTTCAAAAAAGTCATTGAGTTGGATCCATCCAACCGTTCTGCGATCCGCAATTTGGCGCAGATTTACTATGATCTTAATAAATTAGATCTTTCTATTGAAACCTTCCATCAAGCCATAAAACAGGAAACCGATCGGAAGATAAAGGCCGACTTATATTTCAACCTGGGATTATTATATATGAAGGTGAATGACTTCACCCAGGCTGAAGATAATTTTAATATGGCCTATGATCTCAATCCTAATGATCCGGAAGCGCTTACCGGTGTTGCCCGTGCCTTTGAAGGCGCTGAAAAATGGTCTAAGGCAGAAAAATTTTACAGACAGCTCACAATCGACGATCCCGATAATCCGGATCATTATAAATCATT
>CAZJWP010000091.1:0-9477 GCA_964549745.1 uncultured bacterium
GATAAAGAAAAACTTTACGGAAGTTTGAGACTTCCGTAAAGTTCAAAGCATATAATTAATATGACTAAAGCACATAAACAGTGGACACTGTCCTTTTTACGACCCTGCCAATGATTTTGGCCTCAAACACAGCGGACGAATTGAATTGCTTAAGATAGCTTTTCGCCTGATCCGGAGTCATGGCCAAAACCAACCCGCCGGAAGTCTGGGCATCGGCAGCCATCAGTTGTTCCTTATCGGACAGTTCCCCCGCAAACGTTACATGAGGCTTTACGTGAGCCAGGTTTCGCCTGGTTCCACCGGGAACAATGCCCTGTTCTGCCAAATCGCGCACTCCCGGAAGAAAGGGCAGTTTCGAAAATTCGATTTCCGCCGACATTTTGCCGGCGTCCAGCATTTCCATTAAATGTCCAAGGAGTCCGAATCCTGTCACATCTGTTCCTGTACGCACACCAACCGCTTTTGCAACTTCAGCTGCTTTTCGATTCAACGTGCGCATGGATTCGATCGCAGCTTCCAATGATTCTTTGGGCGCTTTATCGCGTTTTACCGCGGTGGCGATCATTCCCGTTCCCAGCGGTTTGGTCAGGATCAACACCTGTCCCGGTTTGGCGCCTTCATTGGTGATCATTTCCGCTTCATCCACTTCGCCGGTGACTACCAGTCCGTACTTCGGTTCCGGGTCATCCACACTATGTCCGCCAACGATGGTAATGCCCGCTTCCCAGGCTTTATCGGCGCCGCCTTGCAAAATTTGGGTGAGCATTTCGTGAGGCAATGTTTGGATCGGAAAGCCCACCACATTCAGGGCAAACAGCGGGCGCCCTCCCATGGCATAAATATCGGAAAGGGAATTGGCCGCGGAGATTTGACCAAACACATAAGGGTCATCCACAATCGGTGTGAAAAAGTCCACCGTTTGGACCAAGGTTCGCCCGTCATCAAGGCGCACCACGGCCGCATCGTCGGCATTGTTAAAACCAACGAGAACCCGTTTATCGCGATTGAGCTGTAAAGGACCCAGAACCTGGGCCAGGTCACGCGGACCGATTTTACATGCTCACCCGGAGCCGTGGGTCAGAGTGGTAAGTCGGATTTGTTCACGATCTTTCACAGAAGGAATTTAGAGGCAAGGAT
Organism: uncultured bacterium; assembly: GCA_964549745.1. Lineage (GTDB taxonomy): Bacteria > Fidelibacterota > Marinisomatia > Marinisomatales > J089 > J089. The sequence goes on from CAZJWP010000091.1 coordinate 1,138, forward strand.
GGAAGGGGATACAGGAAAAATGAATGATAATGCACTTACATAGTTTAGCCACTAATCAGATTATTTCTTTTTCTCATTAATTTTAAATCCAATTGACATTTTTTCTTATGTATAGATGGAGACATCAATTCTCGAATTGCATCAAACACCACTTTGAATTGAGCATCATATTTATGTCCAAGGTCACTCAGCTTTTTTGATAGTGAGGCATGGCTACTTAAAAGTTGACGCAACTGGACAAATGCACGTATTACAGCAATATTTACTTGAACTGCACGTTTACTGTTTAATACACCCGAAAGCATCGCCACACCTTGTTCAGTAAAAGCATATGGGGGATACCGTCTTCCTCCCCAACTTGAGGTCACAGATTGTGATCTCAAGTTTTTGAATTCATCATTACTGAGTTGGGACATAAAATCCTTTGGGAATCTATCTTCATTTCGCTTTACCGCCTGAATTAATACTCTTGTCTCAACTTCATAGAGGCTTGCTAAATCAGAATCCAAAATCACTTTTTGATTTCTAATGAAAAAGATAAGATTTATGTCTCGTTCTTTTGGAATTTCAACAGGGGAAAGGGCACTCATATTGTACCTCGTTAGAATGGGTTATATCATATAAAAAGAGGAAAAATTAAGGAAATAATTTTCTCTACATCTCCTCTACCAGTTTCTTTACATCTTCAATCGTATTGATATTTTTATTCACCAGGTATTCCATGTGAATGGTTTTGAAGATCGAAGAAATCTGGATTTGAGATACATACTCCGAAAGATTCAACGGGAAATGGACGGTTTTCAAAACCAGCAAATCCTGTGGGTAAGTCACTTCCGTGGCTTTTAGTGTAGAAAGCGTATCCTGGTTTTCCGCCAAATTCTGCCGATGATGATCCAACGCTTTCAGGGACAAATCGTGATCAAAATTCCAGGGCGCAATTTCAGAGGCAAATTGCTGCAGGTAATCGGACCCGGACTTCAGGCAATCCAGGACCATCTTCCCATACCGTCCCTGTCCGAGTAATTGGTAGAGCGACTTATCAATGCTCTTTTGAGTTTGCTCCAGATAATGCTTCCATAGTGAAAAATGAGAGCGAAACAGAAAATAGCCGAAAGATGTTTTGAAAGAATTATTACCGTTGAAAAAGGATTTCACTTCGTAAGCCATCTTCTTGAGCGAACGCCGGACTTCATCGGGAAACAGGTAAAATGTATTCAAAGATTCATTCAATGCTTCCGGTTTGAGAAAGTCCGTCGGGATATCCAATTCGCTGAAATGAAGCGAATAACGCTTATCCATGCCTTGGATGCGGAGTTGAATGAAAGCGCCCAGATCAGAGATCTTGATCAGGTTATTCAGCGCATGATCAAAATCGGGAAGCGTGGTGATTGAGGGTAAATCGGGATGCTCCGATAATTCGGGAAAAAGAAATAATTGTCTGGGATCAGGTGTCTCAGTCATGGTTCCCTCGCATGATTTTACAATAAACTGTTGGAAACGGCAAGAACGGAACTTATTTGGTATTTCCCGGCAGCGTGATTGCATAAGGTTAAAAACTATGAATAAATTCTCCGCCAATTCAGAGCCTTCAATTCATTCTTACATCACATCGAAAGTCATTGGATTCCGCAAAATCCATTATTTTTTTCACCACGATTAATAACAGGAAATCTCATGTCCGAGTCAGCCAAGATTAAAAACATTAAAAGTGCCGTTATACGTTTTGCCGGAGATTCCGGAGATGGTATGCAGCTTACGGGGGGACGGTTTACAGAGAATACGGCTATTGTTGGTCACGATCTGATTACGCTTCCCGATTATCCCGCCGAAATTCGCGCTCCCGCCGGTTCACTGGCTGGTGTCAGCGCCTTTCAAATCAAATTTAGTTCCGATGATGTTTACACGCCCGGGGACGAGCCCGATGTTTTGGTGGCCATGAATCCGGCAGCGTTAAAAGTTCACCTCAAAGACCTGCATCCGGGTGGTACGATCCTTGTTAATCGCAATGCATTTACAAAACGGAACCTGACCTTAGCCGGGTATGAATCAGATCCGCTTGAGGAATTATCGCACAGCACGGATTATACGCTCTATGCTGTTGATATGAGCGACATTGCCAGGGAAGCCTGCAAGGATATGGACCTTACGTCCAAAGTGATCGAACGAACCAAGAACATGTTTGCTTTGGGTGTTTTGTTCTGGATGTATGAACGCACCTGCGATGAGACGATCAACTGGCTGGAAGAGAAATTCGGGAAACGTCCGGAACTGGCCGAAGCTAATAAACAGGTTTTACTGGCCGGTTATAATTACGGCGAAACGGCCGAAATTTTCACAACCCGTTATAAAGTTGAGAAGGCGCCCCTGCCTCCCGGTCGCTACCGGAATATGAGTGGGAATCTGGCTGTAGCGCTTGGATTTGTTGCTGCTGCCGAAAAAGCCGGAATGCATCTGTTTTATGGCGGTTACCCGATCACACCGGCTTCGGATATTTTACATCATCTCTCTCATTTCAAAAGTTTCGGCATTAAAACCTTTCAGGCAGAAGACGAGATCGCCGGTATCTCCTCGGCAATCGGCGCATCCTTCGCCGGGAATTTGGGCGTGACGGCAACATCCGGTCCAGGGGTTGCCTTAAAAACGGAAGCGCTGGGATTGGCGGTGATGGTGGAAGTGCCTTTGGTTTTGGTCAATGTTCAGCGCGGCGGACCCAGCACCGGGCTCCCGACCAAAACGGAACAGGCCGATCTGTTACAAGCCATGTACGGCCGGAATGGTGAAGCGCCGCTCCCGATCGTTGCGCCCATAACGCCGGGTGATTGTTTTTATGCCACATTTGAAGCCTGCCGGGTTGCCGTGAAATACCGGACGCCGGTCATCGTATTATCAGACGGCTATCTGGCCAATGGTACGGAACCGTGGCGAATTCCGGATACGGGATCACTACAGAAAATTGACGCTGACTTCACGACTGAAATGAATGGTGAAACCCATTTTCTACCTTACAAACGCGATGAAAAGACCCTGGCCCGTGCCATGGCCATTCCCGGTACACCGGGCCTGGAACATCGCATCGGCGGTTTGGAAAAACAAGACATCACCGGTAACGTAAGCTATGATCCGGAAAACCACGACAAAATGACCAAGATCCGCGCGGAAAAGGTTCAGCGTGTTGCCGATGATATTGCGCAACCCGATGTATTTGGCGCACAATCAGGTGATTTGCTGGTTCTAGGTTGGGGCAGTACATACGGCGCCTGTCGTGCCGCTGCCGAACGGTTACAAGGGACATCAAAATCCATTGGTCATTTGCATTTACGTTGGCTGAATCCTTTCCCCAAAGGATTGGGAGATGTTTTAAAGAAATACAAACATATCCTCATACCGGAGATTAATAACGGACAGTTGATCAAGATCATCCGCTCGGATTATCTGGTGGATGCGAAAGGGCTGAATCTGGTTCACGGTCGTCCAATCAGGGCGGCGGATGTTGTAGAAAAAATTAACAAAATATTAGGATGAGGACGGTAGCATGGTAACAGTCGATACAAAACCATTAACCAAGGCAGATTTTACAGCCGACCAGGCCGTACGCTGGTGCCCCGGTTGCGGTGACTATGCAATCCTGGCCCAGACTCAAAAAGTCTTTCCTGCACTGGGATTGAAACGGGAAAATATGGCGGTGATTTCCGGAATCGGATGCTCCAGCCGTTTTCCCTATTATATGGAAACGTATGGATTTCACTCCATTCACGGACGCGCGGCGGCCATCGCTTCAGGTGTGAAACTGGCAAATCCGGACCTATCGGTCTGGGTGATCACCGGCGACGGCGATGCCCTTTCTATCGGCGGGAACCATACCGTGCATCTGCTGCGCCGAAATCTGGACATCAATGTGTTGCTGTTCAACAACCGGATTTATGGTCTGACCAAAGGCCAGTATTCACCGACGTCCGAACAGGGGAAAATCACCAAGTCTTCTCCATATGGTTCGCTGGACAATCCATTCAATCCACCCAGTCTTGCCCTGGGCGCGCACGCCTCCTTTATTGCCCGGACGATTGATCGGGAAACGCATCACATGCAGGAGATGATCAAGCGCAGCTATGAGCATAAAGGCACATCTTTCCTGGAAATCTATCAGAACTGCCTGATTTTTAACGATGGCGCTTATTCTCAACTGACCAGCAAAGAGTCCAAACAGGACAAGGTCCTGTGGCTGGAAAACGGCAAGCCGATGATTTTTGGTAAAGATAAAAATAAAGGTATTCATCTGGATGGCAATGTTCCTAAAGTCATTGAGCTGGGCTCCAAGTGGTCCGTTGATGATGTTCTGGTTCATGACGAAACCGATTTTATTATTGCATCCATGTTAAGCGATTTTACCTACCGTGAGGATTTTCCGGATCCGATCGGTGTTTTTTACGCAATCGAGAAGCCAACCTACGATGATCTCATGTTTGATCAGATTGATCGTGTGATCAAGAAAGAAGGAAAAGGCGAAATCGAAGCATTGTTAAACGCTGGGGAGACCTGGACCGTAGAATAAGCCCATTGGGCTCCCCGAAGAGAGGGGAATCATATGTTTACATTTGACCACGACACATTTCGCGATGCGGTGGTGGAACTGATACGGCGAACATCCACCCATTTGCCGGAGGATGTGGTTGCCAGTATGGAAGCCCATCGCGATCGGGAACCGGAAGGATCGGCTGCTCATTCCGTTCTGTCCTTTATGCTGAAAAACGCACTGGAAGCGGAAAAGAACAGCACGCCGATCTGCCAGGACACGGGAACCAATATTCACTTTATCACCATCCCGGAGAGTGTGTCGCTCCGAAAAGTGACTGCGGCCGTGAAGGAAGCTACCCAAATTGCCACCCAAAAAGCCTATCTCCGACCCAATGCCGTAGATTCCGTATCCGGGAAAAATTCCGGGGATAATACCGGTGAATTGGCGCCGTTTATTCACTTTGATGAATGGGATGAACCGGCGATCAAGATGGAGTTGGCACTGAAGGGCGGCGGTTGCGAAAACGTGTCCACCCAGTACAAGCTGCCTGATTCCAAGCTGAAAGCCGGCCGCGATCTGGACGGCGTGTACCGCTGCATCATTGACGCGATCAACAATGCCCAGGGGCTGGGTTGCGCGCCCGGAATTGTGGGTGTGGGCATCGGCGGCGACCGGGCGACGGGAATGTTGGTGGCTAAAAAACAGCTCTTCCGGAAACTGACCGACACCAGTAGTGATGCCCAACTTTCTGAATTGGAAGGCCGTCTTTATAAAGATTTGAACACCCTGGGGATTGGTCCCATGGGATTTGGTGGTCAGACCACGGTGCTGGGCGTGAAGATTGGTGCTGCGCATCGTCTGCCTGCTTCATTCTTTGTATCGATTGCGTATATGTGCTGGGCAGACCGTCGACGAACGATGATCTACAAACCGGGGGAGGTGACCTATGATTAAGCTTGAGCTTCCGATTTCGGAGGAAAAGATACGCGCCCTTAAAGTGGGCGATGAAGTTTCGTTGTATGGCACCATGGTCACCGGCCGTGACAACGCTCATTCCTGGATGATCAAGGAGAGGCCGGACATTGTTCGTGATTTGCTTAAAGAAACGGTGATTTACCATTGTGGTCCGGTGGTGGCTAAAGAAGGCGATCAGTGGCGTTTTGTGGCGGCCGGTCCTACAACATCCATTCGGGAAGAACCGTACCAGGCGGATATCATCAAGGAATACAACCTGCGCGGTATTATGGGCAAAGGCGGCATGGGTCCAAAGACGCTTGCGGGCCTGAAGGAATCAGGAGCTGTTTATCTCCATGCAGTCGGAGGAGCAGCTACCATCCTGGCTCAATCCGTGAAACGCGTCCGCGATGTGATCAAGCTGGAGGAATTCGGGGTTCCCGAAGCCATGTGGGTCATCGACGTAGAAGATTTCCGTGCGGTGGTTTCCATGGACTCTCACGGTCAATCGCTTCATAAAAAGATCAAAGAAGCTTCGACTCAGGTTGCAAACCGACTTTTAAACCTGGAATAAAAAAACCTGGGACATTTTTTTTCGTTGATGCGTAGGGATTCCAGGGAATTTTCCTGCGAATGAAGGTAGATTCCCCGACGAATTCATGGCAAAGACGAAGAAAAAGAACACGACCCCAAAAGATATAAACTGGGGCGTTATCATCCGACGCTCGTTCTGGATAACGATCGCCGGCGGCGTGTTGGTATTGGCCTGGCTGATTTATCTGGCCCAGGATCTCCCCTCCCTTGAACAACTGGAAAACTTCGATCCTGACCTTGTAACCCGTGTGTATTCCCGGGACGGAAAAGTCCTGGATGAATTTTATTTGCAAAAGCGCGTTTTTGTCGGTCTTGACCAGATTCCCAAGGTGATGCAAAATGCACTGGTCGCTTCGGAAGACCGGCGCTTCCGGGATCACTGGGGCATTTCACTCCGGAGCGTGGCTCGCGCCGTGACCATCAATCTGCTTACGCTTCATTACAGCCAGGGATTTAGCACACTTTCGCAGCAACTGGCGCGAAATCTATTCAAGTCGATCGGATTCGAAGAAACGGTGACCCGAAAGATCAAGGAGGTCATCACCGCGATCCAGATTGAGCGAACATACACCAAAGACGAAATTCTGGAAATGTATTTGAACACGGTGCATTTCGGACACGGCACTTACGGTGTGCAAGCCGCTGCCAAAGTGTTTTTCGATAAGGACGCCAGGGACCTGACATTGGACGAAGCGGCGACCCTGGTGGGCGTGTTGCCATCGCCGGTCCACTATTCGCCGATCAACCACCCGAATAAGGCTACAACACGGCGCAACACAGTGTTGCGATTGATGGACGCCCAGGGATACATCACGGATGCACAATATAAGCGGGCGCGGGCGTTGCCGCTCAATGTGGTGGAGGAAAAGCATACCGGAAAAGCGCCATACTTTACAGAATATATACGCCGGTTTATGGAAACGGAAGACGAACGTCTTGGCGTCAATATTTATCGCGACGGTCTGAAGATTTATACAACCCTGGATTCCCGGCTTCAGGACATTGCAGAAGAAATGGTGATGCGGTCCGTCAAGGAAAACCAGGACATTTTTAACAAAACCGTTTGGGCGGATTCGGAGAAGTTTGCGGATTTGGCTTATCTTGGCATTTTCCCGGAGGACACGGTGAAAATGATGATGGAAGGAGAGATGCCGCTCTACCAGGAATTGCGCGATAAACTTTTGGTTCAGTGTTCCTTTGTAGCTATGGACCCGCACACGGGTCAGATTTTAGCTATGATCGGCGGCCGGCCCGATTATCATGATCAGTACAACCGGGCGGTGCAGGCCGCACGTCAACCGGGTTCGGTGTTTAAACCCTTCGTATATACGGTGGCGATCGATAATGGTTATCCGGTGACGACTCAGCTGATGAATCAACCGGTGGTGCTGAATGTGCAGAATTCCGATGGTGAATGGGTGAAATGGTCACCCCAGAATTATGATTATTCCACCGGTGGGCTCACAACGCTCAGAGATGGATTACGCCGTTCGCTTAACCTGATCGCCGTGCGTCTGGTTCAGCAATTGGTTCCGGCCCGGGAAGTGAAGAGTCTGGCGCAGCGCATGGGAATTTCCACCAATATCCGCGCGGTGGACGCGATTGCTTTGGGAACGTCGGAAGTCTACTTAATGGATGTGGTTGCCGCTTATGCTATCCTTGACAACGCAGGGGTTTATTCCAAACCATTTGGCATCACCAAGGTTGAAGATCGCTACGGGAATGTGATTGCCCGGTACGTTCCGGAGCAGGAAGAAGTATTGAGCGAAGAAACCGCTTATCTCATGACCAATATGATGCAATCGGTAGTGGATGCCGGGACCGGCGGGAGCGCGCGTTGGAAATATCTGTTTTATTATCCGGCAGCCGGTAAAACCGGAACGACGCAGGGTCGCAGTGACGCCTGGTTTGTTGGGTACACACCTTATATTGTTGCAGGAGTATGGTTTGGGATCGATTCGTACCCAATCAGTTTGGGACCCGGCCGTGAAGGCAGCACAGCCGCGCTACCGGCCTGGGCGCGATTCATGCGGGAATCACATAAGACGTTAGATCTGCCCAAAAAAGATTTCACTCGTCCGCCGGGCGTGATTGAAGTACAGATTTGTTCTGTGTCCAAGAAACTGCCAACCTCTGCCTGCCCGGTGGAAACGGAAGTGTTTAAAAAAGGAACAGAGCCGACCGAGACCTGTGACGTACATAAGCCGTATTGATAATTACGCTTCTTTTATCCCGATATAGAGAAAACCACGGTCTATGGCCGTGGTTGAATCATTTTT
>CAZJWP010000092.1:0-1538 GCA_964549745.1 uncultured bacterium
TAATCCAGCAACTCATACATCACATGGATTGATCCGTGTACTTTTTGTTTGTAGGATAAATACGGATCTTCGGTTTTGTTATAGGGCGTTGGGTTTTCAATGTCAGGCATTTCCTGAAAGTACCTTACCTTCGCGTGTTTGATTCCAATCACTTTACCCAACCGCCGGTGAATTGACCGGCAAATTATTTCCGCATTGTTCCGGGCATCCCGGATGGCTTTATCCATGATTTTGGATTCCAATTCGTCTATGTTTTTTGGGATGGCTTCGGATTTGGGGGCGTCCACTTCGTATTTTGCCAATATCTCAAAAATCTTCTCAGTTAAATTGAAGTCTGTAACCTTTAGTGCGATGGATTGTATTGATTGAACAACCGGTTCTCCGGAATGATTTGAACCACTCATATTTCTGTTTGATAGTTTCAAAGAATCGAGTGGAAAAGAAATTTGGGCTAAGTCCAGTTTCAGATTTTTATAAATATCCTCCAATTTTTTATTCAGTGCGTCAGAGTCATTATCCTTCACCAATAATATTCCGGATATATTAATATAATCAGTCGGGATCCTCATGGAAGCATTTCCGGTGACTTCAATATAATTATGGTCTTCCGGATTGCATCCCGCCAGAAGGACAAGAAACAGGAAGAGAATAAGGTAGAGGTGTTTCACATTATTTTCACGTGTTGTATAAAAACCGCTCATAAACTGATTGAAATGGAAACATTAATCCAGCAATTCAAATTTAACCGATACCGATCCGGTAATTTTTTGCTTTAAAATGAGGAAAGCGTCATCCAGTTTGCCGTAATACGCAGGACTATCCATCGCGGGCATATCCTGATTGTACACAATCGAAGCACGCGAGAGATTGATCACTTTTCCCAATTTCCTGTGAACCAATCCAGCGATATTAGCTGCTCTTTTTTGCGCATCTTGGATAGCCTTCTCTGTGATTTTGGATTCTATTTCCTTGGTGTTTCTGATTACAGGGTCAAATCCGGTTTTGGCTAATCCGTTGTCAGCCAGTATTTCAAATATCTTACCAACAATGTCAAGATTCTCCACCTTGAGTATCATTGTCTGAGAAGCTTGAAATTGGGGCTGTCCGTCGTAACCCATTGTTGAAATGATCTTGTTTATTGAAAAGGTGATGGAATCGGTGGGATAAGAAATAGCGGCCAGGTCCTTTAGTAGATTCTGACGGAGTTCCGCCTGCTTATTTTTCAGGGATTTGATGTCAATACCGGTGGCAGATAAGGCACCGTTGATGTATACGTAATCAGCGGGTACTCGCATGACTGCTTTTCCATCCACGGAAACGAAATTGTCGTCATTATCCGTACAACCTGCGAATAAGAGTAAAACGAAGATTAATCCAAAATATTTCATAAGTCCTCCCTGTAATATTTTTAATGAATAATTATCCCAAGGACGCTGATAAATCCAACTTTGCCAGCCGGACATCAAACAAGGATTTGTAAATACTTAATTCCCGGCTTTTCTCTGGAAGCTCAACTGACCACTGCATGGTTACATCAA
>CAZJWP010000092.1:1638-9380 GCA_964549745.1 uncultured bacterium
AATGGAAGAAGGGTGTCATTCCGATCCCGTATCGGTGAATCCGGTTATCTTTGACAGTGTCGTGACCGCAATGACTTCGCCTCTCCATGAGTCACATATAATTTTGGGCCACCAACGGACAGCCACATCCGGCGCCAGTAATATACCCGATCCTCATCCATTGATCAGAAAGATTGGTCCATCGGTGTATTCTCTGATTCACAACGGTACCCTGAATAAATCAATCCTCATGGATGTACTAACCAATGATGGCACTGATTCAACCTGAATTCTGAATTTTGGTCCCAACACCACGTATTGGAACGGGGCGGGTTAAAATTGATCTGTCAGTTAGCGGGTTTAGACAAATCTACTAATTCAATCCCCGCTTCTTTGGCGTGGGCCAAGATACGTTCTTCACGATAAAATTCGCCAAAATAGATCTTTTTGATCCCGGCGTTGGCAATCAGTTTAAAGCAATTATAACAGGGGGAAGCAGTCACGTAAATCTCCGAATCTTCGATACGGGTTCCGTGCCGGGCAGCCTGGACGATGGCGTTGGCTTCGGCGTGGACCGTTCGAACGCAATGGTCGTCTTCCATTTCATGACCGGCTTCATCGCAGTGCGGCAAACCCCGGATGCTGCCGTTATATCCGGTGGAAAGAATCGTTTTCCCGCGGACGATGACAGCGCCCACATTTTTGCGGTCGCAGGTAGAACGAGTGGCCACCTCACGGGCGATATTCATAAAATATTGGGACCAGGATACGCGTGGTTTTGTGTCAGTCATATTTTTGTTTGTTGTTTGACGGAGAATTTAACCCCGATTTTTCGGCCTTCGGTGAATAATTCGTCAGTAATAACTGCAAAAATCTGTATGTTGCGCAACGGACTATAATTTTTTTTTGTTAATGTTTTTAAATCCCGATTATCGGGGAATTATTCAGGTTAGGACAGTTGAAAAAGGAATCAGGAGAAAAATTGCTGTGCTTTCTTTAACGCCGCACAGAGACGGTCGACATCATCTTCCGTGGAATAAATGTAGAAACTGGCCCGGATAAGGGAAGAGACCTGCAACCGGCGCAGAAGCGGTTGTGTGCAGTGATGGCCGGTTCGCACGGCGACACCTTCCTTATTTAACACAAACTCAATATCCTGGGGATGAAGACCTTCCAGTCCAAAACTGAAAACCGGACCACGATCTTTGGCCGTGCCGTACAGTTTTAAACCGGGAATCGCACTCAGTTTAGCCTGTGCCAGTTTGCCGAATTCCTGTCCGTATTGATGGATGGCAGCCAAACCGAGGGACTTCAGGTAATCGATGGCAGCGCCCAGTCCGATCACCTGGGCGATATTCGGTGTTCCCGCCTCAAATTTGTGCGGAAGTTCGTTCCAGGTGGAATGATCGTCAAAGACTTCGTCAATCATTTCCCCGCCGGTAAGGAACGGATCCATCGCATTCAAAAGTTCCGGTTTTCCGATCAAAACTCCGACTCCGGTCGGGGCGCACATTTTGTGTCCTGAAAAAGCCATAAAGTCGCAACCAATATCCTGGAAATCCACAGGGCCGTGAGGTGCGGACTGGGCAGCATCCATCACGGAAATGGCACCGACTTTTTTTGCCAGAGCCGCCAGTTCCTTCACCGGATTAATCGTCCCCAGCACATTGGACTGATGGACAAAGGCCATGATTTTTGTTTTGGTGCTGATCAGGGATTTCACCTGATCTAAATCCAGTTCACCGGTTTCAGTGATGGGGATCAGCTTCAATACGGCGCCGGTCTTTCGGGCGGCTTCCTGCCACGGTACCAGATTGCTGTGGTGCTCCATTTCCGTGGCCAGAATTTCATCGCCGGGTTTCAAGTGATTGCGAGCCCAGGCATAAGCAATAAGATTGATGGATTCGGTGGCACCGCGAGTGAACACAACACTATCCGTTCCTGGCGCGTTTACAAGGTCCACAACTTTTGCACGGACCGCTTCGTATGCATCGGTAGCCCTGGCGCTCAGGTCGTACAAGCCGCGATGGATATTGGCATTCTCCCGGGAATAATAATCGATAAGCCGGTCAATGACGACTTGTGGTTTTTGAGAAGTAGCTGCCGTATCCAGGTAAACCGGATTGGAAACGCCGGGTGTGTTAAAAAAGGGAAAATCTTTTCGGCAATTATTCAGTCCCCCGGAAAAATTCATCAGTACAGTCCCAACTGAAGCCGGGCGGCTTCGGTCATCATGTCCTTGTTCCACTGCGGCTCCCACACCAGTTCCACCAGCACATCTTCCACGCCTTGAAGCGCGCGGATCTTCCGCTCCACATCGGCGGCAATGATATTGCCCATGCCGCAACCGGGCGCCGTGAGCGTCATCTTGATATGAATAATCTTCCCGCCCTTGGTTCCGTTGTAAATGGTGCAGTCATAGATCAAACCCAGGTCCACAATATTGATGGGAATTTCAGGATCGAAGCAGGTCTTAAGTTGATCCCAGACGGCTGATTCACGGAATTCATCGGATGTTGGTTGGTTCTGTTTTTCGGTTCCCGATGTATGGGCTTCGTCAGGTTCCAGCCCCAGCGCATCCGCATCGGTTCCCGATACCTGGAACATGTTCCCGTTGCTTACAACGGTGTAGGTTCCGCCCAGCGCCTGGGTGATGCGAACCGGTTCGCCTTTTAAAAGGGTGACTCGTTCCCCGGAGGGGACAAGATGCACATCAATGTCACGTGCCAGGGAAAGTGTTTTTGCGGGATCGATCGTCTCAGTCATTGGGTTTCCTTACGATTCAAGCCATTGATCCAGTTGGTGATAACAGTGGTCTAATAATGTTTGATTTGAAATGGTATCCAGAATTTCTCCGGTAAATCCACGAACAAGCAGGGAACGGCTTTGGATCGGATCCAGTCCGCGGGAGCGCAGGTAAAATAACTGTTCCGGGTCCAGTTGCCCGGTGGCCGATCCGTGGGAGCAGCGCACATCGTCAGCCAGGATTTCCAGTTGCGGATTGGAATGCATCCGCGCCGATTTGCTTAAGAGAAGGTTGCGGTTCGATTGCTCCGAATCAGTTTTATAGGCGCCGCCTGTGACCAGCATTTTCCCGTTGAAGATGCCATGCGCTTCGTCCTTTATAATATTTTTAACCGTTTCCCGGCTGGTCGTATTGGGCACATTGTGATCGATTTGCGAATGAATATCCGCTTCGCCGTTTCCGCTGATCAAGCCCAGGGCATTCAGATTCAGTTCTGTCGCTTCTCCGTTCAGCCTGCCAAAGATGTCCAAACGGGATTCACCTTTCGCTTTTGTAAAGTGCGTCCAATTTAAAATACTTCCTTCAGCCAGATTCAGAACCGCATGGGTCAGGCGTGTGTCTTTTTCGCCGGTTTCGTCGATCGTGATCAGGTTCAACCGGGATTGTGTCTCCAGTTGAATTTGGATCAACAGATTCCGGAATGAGGATACATCCGGAACACCGGTGTTAATAAGAAAGAGTGTTGCTTCGGCTTCTGACCCGACGGTCAGATTCACCAACGGGTGGGTTAACGCTCCATTTCCCGAATCAAGGATAACGATTCCGGTTGGACTTTTAAAAACCGTTTTGGCTGGAAGAAAAAGGTCCAGCGATTCAGGGTGCAGAGCCAGATTCAGATCGATATATGGTGAAAGCCGGGTTTCGAAGGAAGGATTCTCCGGATTCGGTTGCCATGGATTATCAGGTGGCACCTTCTTTAAATAACCATCCGTCAGTTGAAATAAGGGAAATCCTGAAAGTGAACCGGCATCCCACTTTGGTTGTTGTGCAGATACGGAGGATTGAAGCAGCGCCGGGTCTGTGAAGGGAATATGCCGGTTGTGGCGCCACAATTCGTGGTGTGGGGTTGGGAAGCCGGTATCGCTGATAGCCGCCAGCGCCAATTCACGGTGTGGGTCCGAGGCGAAGGAATCCTCCACCAATTTGGTGATGGTTCTAATATCTAGTCCGTTTCCAGCCATTTGTAGCCTTTTTCTTCCAACGTCTCCGCCAGTTCTTTTCCGCCGGACTTCACAATTTTCCCGTCGATCATGACATGAATGACATCCGGTTCCATGTAAGACAGCAGTCGTTGATAGTGGGTGATGACCAAAAACGCTCGTTCCGCTGATCGGTATTGATTCACACCTTCGGAAATGATCCTTAATGCATCAATATCCAGCCCTGAATCGGTTTCATCCAAAATCGAGAATTTGGGTTCCAGCAGCAGCATTTGAAGGATTTCGTTCCGCTTCTTTTCACCGCCGGAAAAGCCGTCATTCACGGCTCGGTTCAGGTAAGCCTGATCCATGTCCAGGAGTTTGGTTTTCTCCCTGATTAAACCAAGGAATTCTGCGGCATCCAGTTCATCCTGACCGCGGGATTTCCGGAGGCTGTTTAAAGCGGTGCGCAAAAACTGGGTGTTGTTGACACCGGGCAATACCACCGGATATTGAAAGCTGAGAAAAATGCCTTCACGGGCCCGTTCTTCCGGCTCCAGGTCCAAAAGGTTTTTCCCCTGGTAGATGACGTCACCTTTGGTAACGGTGTACGTGTCTTTTCCGGCCAACACACTGGCTAAAGTGCTTTTCCCGGAACCGTTCCGGCCCATAATGGCATGCATCTCACCGGGTTTGATTTCCAGATCAATTCCCTTGAGGATTTCTTTGTCCTCAACGGAGGCGTGGAGATTTTTGATTTTAATCATGAGTAATTATTTAAAGTCGGTTTATCGGGTAAGGTTGTGTTCATTTTATATTAACTCTTTTGCATCTTAGCTATTGTAATTCATCAATAGGTTTTAACTCATATTCGCTATCGTCTTCACGGATGGAGACTTGTCTTTGATCAGGAATCATTCGGAGTAGAAGACGAATGATCTCAGAAAGGGTATCCATGTGATGTTTGGCGGTGTCTTCACCCAATATATCGCGGCATTTGTAAATCCAATCCCGTGATTCCCTTGCAGAGCCTAAAGCATATTCATAAAAACGTGCCCTGTCTCTTCCGGTACTTCTTGAATATCCTTCAGCAATATTTGCACTGATTGAACCAACGGCACGATTCAATTGATCAGCAATACTATATGTAGGTTTATTTTTATATAAAGTCTTGATGTCGGGGTGGCATGAATAACCCAGAAACAAAGCAATTCGGTAGACTTTCATTTTCCAAAGCGCGTCATCTATAATTTGAGTAGGTACAGTTTTCTCCCAATCAGTGAATCGGATTATATTTTTATTTTGTTCACTCATATCCCGCAACATCATTATTTATCAATTAAATAATTACTCGTTAAATAATTACTTCTCATCCCACCGCTCCCTCAAGACTGACTTCCATCAATTTTTGAGCTTCCATGGCGAATTCCATGGGCAGTTCGGCAAAGACTTCCTTGCAGAAGCCATTCACGATCATGGAAACCGCATCGTCTTCTTTGATGCCGCGCTGTTTGCAGTAGAAAATCTGATCTTCACCAATGCTGGATGTGGTGGCTTCGTGCTCCATCTGAGCGGAAGGATTTCGCACATCAATGTATGGGAACGTATGTGCCCCGCATTTATCGCCGATCAGGATGGAATCACATTGGGAGAAGTTGCGGGCGTTTTCGGCACCGGCGTGGATAGACACACCGCCCCGGTACGTGTTCTGACTTTTCCCTGCGGAAATTCCCTTGGAGATAATCGTACTTGAAGTGTTTTTCCCTATATGGATCATCTTGGTGCCGGTATCGGCCTGTTGCATGTTGTTGGTCATGGCCACGGAATAGAACTCACCGACGGAGTGGTCGCCTTTCAGAATGACGCTGGGGTATTTCCAGGTGATGGCCGAACCGGTTTCCACCTGGGTCCAGGAAATTTTAGAATTTTCTTCCTTACAAATGCCGCGTTTGGTGACAAAATTATAAATCCCACCTTTGCCGTCTTTATCGCCGGGATACCAGTTTTGCACCGTGGAATATTTGATATTCGCATTGCGATGCGCCACCAGTTCCACCACCGCCGCGTGCAACTGATTGTTGTCCCGCATGGGCGCTGTACATCCTTCCAGATAACTCACAGTGCTGTCTTCTTCCGCAATGATCAGGGTCCGTTCAAATTGCCCGGTATTGGCGGCATTGATTCTAAAGTAAGTCGACAGTTCCATAGGACAACGTACGCCTTTGGGGATATACACAAAACTACCGTCCGTAAAGACGGCGGAGTTCAGTGCTGCAAAGAAGTTGTCCGAATGGGGAACTACCGAACCCAGGTATTTTTTCACAAGGTCCGGATGGTTTTGAATTGCCTCCGAGATCGAACAGAAAATAATCCCGTGTTGTGCTAACTCCTTTTTGAAAGTGGTTGTCACCGAAACGCTGTCAAATACCGCATCCACGGCCACACCGGCCAACAGTTTTTGCTCTTCTAGCGGAATGCCCAGTTTTTCATACGTACTGAGGAGTTCCGGATCGACTTCATCTAAGCTTTTCAAAGAGGGTTTTCTTTTTGGCGCTGAATAATAGCTAATCGCCTGATAGTCGATGGGCGGGTGCTTGATCTTGGCCCAATTCGGTTCCGTCATTTTGGTCCACCGGCGGTAAGCTTTTAACCGCCAATCCAACAACCACTCCGGTTCCTGTTTTTTGGCGGACAGGAATCGAATGGTGTCCTCATTCAGTCCCGGAGGCAAAGTCTCCTGCTCAATGGACGTAACGAAGCCGTACTTATATTCCTGGTCAATCGCAGAATCGATGGTTTTTTGGCTGGTGGATTTTGATTTCATTTAGGCAGAGAAGCTTGATCCGCATCCGCAGGTTTTGACGGCGTTCGGATTGGCGAACTTGAAACCGCCGTGCATCAGATCGTCGGAAAAATCGATTTCCAGTCCATTCAAAAATTGAAAGACTTCATTGTCGCAGACGATTTTGTGTCCCTGACTGGAAAAAACTTGATCCTGTTCATGGACTTCCGAATCGAAGGAAAGAACATAACTCATGCCGGAACAGCCGCCTTTTTTCAAACTGAGCCGGAGAAATTGTTCAGCGCCGGTTTGTTTGTTCATGACAGAACGGAGTTGTTTTGCTGCGGCCGTTGTCAACGTGATATTTTTATGGCCGGTATCATTGATTTGTGGTGATTCCATGGGTCTCCTTTTGGATTTTAATTGCCTGTGATCTGATCCAGCGTGAGATTATCAAACATGGTTTTTAGGGTATTGTTTACCTGCTGGATCGGTTGTCGAATGTTGCACTGACTTATTTGTGTACAATCCGGTGTGATGTTGCAGTCCACCAGTCCTACCGGACCTTCCAGGATTTCCACAAACCGCGTCAGATTAATGGACTCCAGCGGTTCCAGGATTCGGTAGCCTCCGTTCGGTCCCTGGACCGGCTCGATCACACCTTCCCGGGCCAGCTGCTGAAGTATCTTTGCCAGAAGCGGCAGGGGAATGGTGTACATCCCGGCGATCTCCTTTGCTTTGGTCACCTCGTCGCCTGGTTTCCGCTGCATGTGCCGGAGCGCCATGAGTCCGTATTCTACTTTTCGTGTCAGTTTTAACATATACGACTAATATTGTCGTATTAATTTAAGGTCTTTAAATCGGGGGGACAATAGCTTTGTTCCGTTTATCTAAACCAGCCGTGATTTTTTGAATATTGGAACAGGATAAGAAGGAGGATATAATTATGGGACCTTGAAGGTCATTTTTCGGTTGGATAGTCTCCGTTCATAGCCGGATAGCCAAATTATAGACTTTTTTAACTTTGCGGAAGTCT
>CAZJWP010000093.1:0-9372 GCA_964549745.1 uncultured bacterium
ATTGCCGCCAGGGTAAATTGGACACAACTATCACAGTCTGTACTTCTAAAATCGAAGATACAGATAACAGGTTGAATATTCGTATTCTGGATAAATCTTTAACCCCTGTTAGAAACATCCCGATTACAATTCATGCTGAAGAAGGTTTGCCTATCGTTCGGGTTTTCCCATCGCGATGGGTATTGCTCCTGTATCCTGTCGACCAATCCTATCGATGGTTCTCCCCATCCGGAATTCAAACACCTGGGAGCCTGTTCAAAAACTCACGGTACAATCTTGAGAAAAAGATACTCACCGCCAATTCTGGAAAAGTATTATATACAACGAACATGCAATCCGCCCAACTGGAAAATCAGAACTCCGTTTCCATTTTTAGATGGGACGCAGGACAAACCCCCGATTCCCTTGGATCGGTTCCGATAACTGTTCCCTATGATTTCCAGGTCAACGGCTCGGTTGCTTACGTGTTGGGATCACGGTTTTCCACGCCGGAATCTCAACCCCAATCACGGATTTGCACTTTCGATTTAATGCATCATACGCTTCTAAACAGTATCCCGATTCAAGGTATCCCCAGGCAATTCGTTTATCAGAAAAATCTACTCTATTGCATATACGATTCCCATATCAAAATTTATAATGCGGTTACCGGGGAAAGTATTTCAACGATTGATCTTCAGTCTGATCGGTATATTCAAAAAGCCCGCCTGTTTGACAAATCATTAAGGATTGTTACTTCCTCTATACCTTCGGTATCACCGTCCGGTGTTGTTTATTCTGATTTTGAGCTGGTATCGATTAATACGACTGACAGGAAAATGCAGTCGGTGAAACTTATCATTCCCAAGACTTCTCAATTGCATTGCCTATTCTCTTCAAAGTCGGATAGACTTCGTATCGTCACCTCCGATTCTGTGTATGAATATCAACTCCCGGCACTGCCATGAGGCGAGCGGTCATCCTTTTTACCCTACTGATAAATTATCTGACAGCCCAATTCTATTCCTGGCCCTGCCCGCCCTTTGATGAGCAACACTGGATCAACGCTACATTCTGCGAATGCCGGGAAGGCACAAGCGGCGATATTGATCATTTCCATGATGGCGTGGACATTAATCTGGCCGGTGGAAATCCGGTTTATTCTGTCATAGATGGAACCGTTACAAGTATTGGCACACCCGGCGATTATGGAATCAACTCCTGGGTGAGAGTAGGACGGTACGCCTATGTGCACGTGAATCCAAATCCGGCACTTCATGTCGGTTCAACCGTTACGGCGGATGTGACGATACTGGGCTGGACCAATTCCTGGAACCACATCCATTTCAAGGATGGTAATCCGGGATCAGAAATCAATCCTATTCGATTGGATGGAGGCTTATCTCCATTGGAGGATCTTTATAATCCAACCGTGGAAGACATCCGATTTTATATTGATGGAACCACTACGGAATTCACGTCCGGTTCAGTCTATGGGAATGTTGATATCGTAAGCAAGGCTTCAGATCGAACAGATGACGGTCCCATCGGTGGAAATAACGGCATATTAAAAATTGGGTACGAAGTATTTGATTCGACCGGCCAGGTTATGCATACTTTCTCGGCACCTTTCAACTTTACTCAGATTCCGGTTACCGATTCCTATATTCATAACGTTTACGCGTCCGGTTCAAATACCAGTACCTATCGATACATCGTTACGAATCATTTAACCGGAAACAATAAACTGAATGTTTCCGATTGGCCGCACGGAACGTACATTGCAAGAGTTGTGACCTGGGATGCGTATTTAAATGTAGATACCCTTGAACGTGTGTTCAGTGTTTCCGAAAACGATATTACAGCCCCGGCGCCGCCTATTTTATCATCTGTTATCCCGTCAGGCAATGGATTTCAGCTGAATTGGCAATCCAATTCCGAACCAGACCTGGCAAGTTATCGATTGTATTTCAGTTATAATATGGATGAATGGTATATGTTTGATGATTTCGATGCAACCACCACACAATTCACCGCACAATCGTTCAATTCGGGAGCTACTTTATACTTGAAGATAACGGCTCTGGACAATGCCCCATTTCCGAATGAAAGCGAGCCCTCTGAGGCGCTCCCGTTTCGGAAAAATGATGTGAACCGTTTCCTGATTTTCGATGAACAAGCTTCTAATCCACCGGAAGTTTTTCCTGCTGATATTGCCGCTCTCATACCGGGATGGGATTATGGTATTACAACCGTAAAGGATAGCATACCGGCAGATTTGGATTTAAACGAAGTCGATGGCATCATTTTTCTTTCCGGTCGTCAAATCACAAGTTCAATTGACTCATCGCTTTCTGCAAAAATCGCTTCCACTCCAACCTGGAGTCTGGGATCACGGTCTGCCGAATTCCTTTCCGGCGACAGTCTGCTCACACAACAATTTCAATCCTGGTCGGTCTGGCCGGATATAAAAGTCCGCGATTCTCAATATTTGGAAGGTTCCAGCGGTACTCTCTTTGAAAACTACCATCGGACTTTAACCCTCACCGACTCTTTACAAACCATAAGCGCAAATACAGCTAATATCGTACTTACGGACGATCAAAGCCGGCCGGTTGGAGCCTGGCAGGATTCTTTGCTGATTACAAATATCAACTGGTCCTGGCTTGGATTATCAGCACAGAGAGGATTGATTAACCGGATTACAGGCACATTTTTCCCTACAGCGAAAATCACGCCAACGCCTGAAATACCTGCCGATTTTTCCCTTCGGTTCTATCCGAATCCCTTCAATCCCAACGGAATAATATTGGTTCATACCGGAAATCAGATATCCCAAATTGAATTGATTGATCTCCTTGGACGTCAACTTTACCACCGGTCTCTTCCGGCCCAACCGGAAATCCAACGATTTCAGATTCCTTCTCAACCTATTTCACTATTACCTTCAGGCGTTTATATTTTGAAGCTGTCATCGGCTTCGGACCCTCAGAAATTTGTCACACAAAAAATGGTACTGTTGAAATGACTCGATTAAAAACGCGGCTTTTTCCTTTTTTCTTGTTTCTGATTTTTGGTTGTGCAAACCATCACCCCCTGATTACGGAAACAGGCCATTCCAGCCTGGCACGCCGAATCCACCGTGAAATCCTGAATTCCGGTTTAACACCGAATATGGGAGTCCGTGTGGTTTCCCTGAAAACCGGAAAAACGCTTTATGCTTTCAACGCCGATCACCTGTTCATGCCTGCCAGCAATAACAAGATTTTCACGTCTACCGCTGCCTTACATTATCTGGGGCCGCAATTCCATTTTGTCACCCGGACTTTCGCCGATAGTTCGGCGATCACGGCCGGATCACGAACCTTGGGACATTTGGCGCTTAAAGGCGATGGCGATCCGGATCTCACCGTTGATCAACTTCGCGATTTGGCCAATCGCCTGGCAGGGAAATTTGACAGAATAGACACCCTGTTATTAGACGACACTGTTCTGGATACCGTTCGTCAGGGGAACGGCTGGATGTGGGATGAAGGTCCCTGGTGGTACGCTGCTCAGATTGACGCCCTAACTTTAAATGACAATTGCATCGATTTTACTGTTTCCCCTTCTGATTCCGGTCAGACGCCAAATGTGGCTTATTTCCCGGAAACCAAATACATCACCTTTGAAAACCATGCTGTTACCGTTAAGGATACGGTGGATTTTGAACCCTGGGAAATCACCCGCGACTGGATGAACCAATCCAATGCGTTTGAAATGACTGGGGAAATTATGGCCGATGCCAAAGAATCGACTGTTTACCGGAATATTGAAAATCCGGCCCGGTTTACCGGAACAGTTTTTCAGGAATTGCTTACGGAAGCCGGGGTAAAAGTCGGTTCCGTCATTCGCATGGATTCGGTCTCTTCCCGGGATGTCGCCGTGGATAGCATTGTCTCCAAATCCCTGAGCGAATCCGTACACAATCTTATGAAAGTGAGCGACAATCTTACCGCCGAACTGCTGGTCAAAACGATCGGGCGCGAAGTGTTCGGGGAGCCGGGGACCTGGAAAAATGGACTCACCGCCATAAAAACATACTTGCAAGACAGCGTTGGCGTTGACACGACCCGTCACGTCCTGGCCGATGGTTCCGGTGTCAGCCGTTATAATCTGACCTCACCTTATGAATTGACCGAAGTCTTGCGTCATAATTATTCTGATTTTACCCTAAACGCCGAATTCATGTCCGCTCTGCCAACCGGCGGTTGGGACGGTACCCTGAAACATCGCATGAACGCCCCTTTGTTCGATCGCCGGATCCGCGCCAAAACCGGAACGCTCTCCGGAACCAGTTGTCTCTCCGGTTATGCTTATCCGCTCAAAGGCGATCCGGTCGCTTTTTCCATCATGATGAATGGGTATATTGGTAGTTCTCATCCATATCAACAGTTGCAGGATCGGATCTGCTACCAAATCTTAAAATCAGCCGCTGAATGATGCTTAAACCCAAAGCGCTTCCCGATGGTGGAACGATCGGGATTATCACTCCCTCCTACTGGTTTAAAGAAGAATACTTTCAAAGGACTATCCCTTATTTCGAAGATCGCGGCTATCGCGTTAAACGCGGCCCGACCACAACAAAACAACTTCATCAATATGCAGGAACACCGGAAGAACGTGTAAAGGATATCCACGACTTCTTTGTTGATCCTGAAGTGGATGCTATTATTTGCGGGCGCGGCGGTTACGGCGCCAATCGTGTGTTCCCCTTATTGGATTTCGATCTGATCCGATCCCATCCCAAAATATTTATGGGATACAGTGACATCACCGCTTTCCTTACCTCAATCTCTACCAACACAGAACTGGTGACATTTCACGGTCCCATGCTGGCCACGTTCAAAGAAGAATACGTCCCGTATGATATGGATTACCTGGTCAAAGTTCTATCCGGAGAATTCCCGGTGCGAATTGAAGCGCCAAAGGATTTGCCGATCCATGTATTGAAGCCGGGCGTTGCCGAAGGTCCGCTCTGGGGCGGAAATATTTCACTAATCATGGATCGGTTGTGCACTTCGGATGAACTGAAAACAGACGACACAATTCTATTTCTGGAGGATATCGGCGAATATTATTACGCCTTCGACCGGATGCTGCTTCACTATCGCCGCACCGGCGCCCTGGATCGCATCCGCGGACTGATTATTGGTGAACTGGTGGATATGAAAGACCAGGAAATTCCCTTCGGCAAAACCACCGATGAAATTGTGATGGACATCTGCGGCGACCTTGATATTCCTATCATCACCAATTTCCCATGCGGGCATGGAAAATACCAGGCGACGTTGCCCATTTCAGTCCCGGTTCGGTTAAATGCCGATTCGAAAGCTCCATCACTTGAATTTCTGGAATCACCTGTAAGCTGAGATTGTGAAATATCCGGAAATACTGAACCGTTTTTGTTCATTTTACTTTTATTGTACCGTTTATGTTCATTTGACAAATACTGTACTTATTTAACACAATTATCCATGAAATACTTTGCACTCACCGCTGATATTGTTCAATCACGTAGTCAACAAAATCGGAATGAATTACAAAAAAACATTGCCGCCGTTTTAAAGCAGATCAACGAAAAACAAAATTTCCTCATTTCTCCCTACACAATTACAATTAGTGATGACAACCATCAATTGGAGTTCACTTCTCATCTCGATTATCGTGATACATCTGATCATTTATTGGATAGAAAATAGAGTTATAGAAATCAAATATAAATGCAGTCAGGTTAATCCAATAGTCAAAACCGAAAGGTTATAGGAAACAATTATGCTGAATTACATCTGGTTCGGAATGATGCTCATCGGTGTGATCGCCGGAATCATCACCGGAAACATTGATGCGGTGACGCAAGCCGCTATCGATATGGCGAAAACGGGTGTGGAGATTGCCATTGGTTTGATCGGGATCATGGCGCTTTGGCTGGGCGTTATGAAAATCGCTGAAGAATCAGGACTGATCCGCATCATCGCCCGGGGATTACGCCCGATCACCGTTTGGCTCTTCCCGGACGTTCCGCCCGACCACCCGGCGATTGGTTCCATTATTCTAAATATGGCCGCCAATGTATTGGGATTGGGAAATGCAGCGACTCCATTGGGTTTGAAAGCCATGGAAGAACTCCAGGAATTGAACCCCAAAAAAGACACAGCCACGAATGCCATGGCCACCTTTTTGGCGATTAATACAAGTTCGGTTCAGCTCATTTTGCCTGCCACCGTCGTTGGACTTATGGGCGTTGTGTCCAACCAGATTTTTATCACCACAATTATTGCCACCTCGATTTCTACGATTACAGCCGTAATTGCAGTAAAATTATTAGCGAAGATGAAACGCTTCCGGATTGAGGAGGTGCCCAATGCTTGAGTCTGTCATCGGTGGAATTAACGCTGCCGCCAAATACATCATTCCCGGATTGATCGTTATCATTCCGGCGTATGGGCTTATGAAAAAAGTGAAGGTTTATGAAGTCTTTGTGGAAGGCGCAAAAGACGGATTCAAAATTGGTGTACGTATCATTCCGTACCTGGTGGCTATTTTAGTGGCGATCGGGATGTTCCGCGCTTCCGGAGCGCTGGATTTGCTCCTTCATTTCCTGTCTCCGGTTCTAAATGCCATCGGTTTCCCGCCGGAAAACGTTCCTTTGGCGCTCATGCGGCCCTTGAGCGGAAGCGGTTCGCTGGGATTGTTAACCGACCTTGTCAACCATTATGGAGCCGATTCGATCTTTGCCAAGATTGGCGCGACCATGTTCGGTTCCACCGAAACCACCTTCTACGTGTTAGCGGTTTACTTCGGTTCAGTCGGCGTTACAAAGAGTCGTCATGCACTGGCTGCCGGACTGATTGCTGATGCAGCGGGGATTCTCAGCGCTGTCTATATTTGCCGGTTTATCTTTGGATAAGCGCTCAGTCGGAGGTCTGAACGACCTGGCTTTCCATGGACTTTTGTAAACGGCGTGCTTCGGACAGGAATTCGGTCACATCCATTTCCTTTAAATAAACGGCGCCATGCGTCGCCCGAATGCGCGGATTCGAACTCCGATACCAGTAATCCCGTCCCAGGATCAATTCCAACTGTTGATGCTGTTCCACCCAGATTTTCTGATCCAGATCGCAAAACGGTCCGTCCAGTTCATAGCTGGGAAATGAAGCGGATTTCTGACTTAAATAACATTTCATAAAGATTTGACGGAGCGTTGCCATGGAATTCAGCGAAACGGGCACAATAATATCCGCTTCCGCCGGATGGAACCGGTACCAGACATTCCGGTAACCCCAGATTCTCAGTTTACTCAAATCCGTGGTTTTCGACCATTCGCGAACAGCTTCTGCAATAGCCTGGAGCACTTTGTAATGGGTATCGGGGCCGCTTCCTTCAGGATCGAATGCCAGGGTAATCACCGTCGGTTTTATTCGCTTCAGCGATTCCAGGATCGGTTTCACATCCCGTTTCCGGTCCGGTTGTTCGGTGAAAATATCGCCGGTGTAAAATCCCAATCTTAAATGTTGAACATTTTCGACCTCAATGCCGAAATGCGCCCAGACCAGTTCTTCCTCAAATTCCCGGATCATTCCCTTCAGCCGCTGAATGTCCGGCGTATTCTTTTCCCCGGGGTAACAATTCAAAAGTTTTTCGGAGAGTTCATCGATCTTGGCGATCAGCGCCTCACCGGAGCCAATGCCATAAATTTCCACCAAATTCCGTACAATCCGGTGACTTAATCCACGGCGGCACCCTTCCGGATTGTCATCGGCGATCCGATCCAAATAATGGTAAATATCCTTGTCCGTCTTTTTTGCCCAGCCATCGGTGAAGAAGTCCGGATAATGGATCATCTCAATCCGGTCCATCTCCAGAAATGTTTTGGTTTGTGCCAAAACTTCCAGCACATATTGATTTGTCACCGAAGTAAATCCGGAGGTCATATTGGCAAAATATTGGGTATTCGTTGCGGCCCGTACCAGATGAATAATATGGGGCAGGAAACCCAGCATAATATCGTCATGGTGCGGCCCGGTGTGATAGAAAATTTGATCCTCTTCGGAAGTTAATCCCCGCTCAATTTTCCGACGGTATCCATCCAATATCTCCGGAATGGTATTTTCATCAATATCGGGAATACAGTGACCGATCGGATCGGATTTCAATTCGTCCATCGTGACTTTGGGACCGAACCGGTTCAGATTTTGGCAGACTTCAAAGAATACCTTCCCGGATTTGACTGCGTCCCAGGATTCGTGATGGAATTCCAACTCAAGCGAATCCCGCAGTTTACTGGCGGCGCCTCCGGTTAGATAAAATCGGGCATTGTCCATTTTGTGCAGGACAGAGGCCGGGTAGCGAATATCCGGTTCTGATTCCAACGATTCCTTCACAACTTTTGCTTTTGCTTCTCCAGCGGCAATGATAATCGCCACTGCGTCTCGATTACGGGCAATGGTCGCCAATCCAATGGTGATTACCAATCGGCGGCGTGAAATTTCGATGCCGCCCAAATCTGTGGCCGCAGCAGCCTGGGTTTCGAAGTTGGTTTCCATTAACCGTGTGGTGGAATGGTGATCCGACCCGCGAATGTTAAAAGCAATGTGACCATCCGGACCGATCCCGCCCAGGAAGAACCCGATGCCGCCCATATCCCGAATCTTCGCTTCATAGTCGGAACACCATTGATCAACCATGAAAATCGTTTGTTTTTGGAGTTGCTCCAGATTTGAATGTACATCCCGATAACGCAGCGATAGATCAACGGTAAAATCCGGAAAAATGGTTTGTAACCGTGCATCGGTAGGCCGTGGAATTTCATCGCAATTGATAAAGATTCCATTCTTAGAGTTTAGACCAAAACCATCCACGTAAAAATGTTGAACGTAATTGTAAAAGCTGTTGTGCTGCTTCGGATTGATGGGATAAAACTCGTCAATCTGGACAAATTTCAAACCAGTGAGGTCCGGGAATTTTTCCAGGGTGAGGCCGTACTCATTTCGCAACCGGATCAGATCCTTCCGATTCCAGTTATCTCGGAGGTACTGAACCCACTTGATAAAATATTCCGGCGTTTTCCCGGTAGGGAGGCTGATCACTCCTTCGGGATTTTGAGCTGACCATTCCAAAAATCGCAGGGCGGTAATAAAACCCAGTTGGGGAAAATTGTCCACCACAATATAAGGTGTCCGGGTCGTGGCTTCCGGGCGATTCGAAAGCTCAAAAAAACGTTGTTCGACGGCTGAAGTGAATTTTTGCATGCAAAAAATTAGCGGTAACTAACAGGAGGTGAAAGGAAAACGATTTGATGATGAATTTTAAATGTTGGATTCAATCAGATGCTATTCCCCTCACTTGTACGCT
>CAZJWP010000094.1:0-8964 GCA_964549745.1 uncultured bacterium
GGTTTGGCACCTCGATGTCGGCTCATCACATCCTGGGGCTGGAGAAGGTCCCAAGGGTTGGGCTGTTCGCCCATTAAAGTGGTACGTGAGCTGGGTTCAGAACGTCGTGAGACAGTTCGGTCTCTATCCGCTGTGGGCGCAGGAAATTTGAGGGAATCTGCTTCTAGTACGAGAGGACCGAAGTGGACGAACCTCTGGTGCACCAGTTGTCTCATCAGAGGCATCGCTGGGTAGCTAAGTTCGGAAAGGATAAGCGCTGAAAGCATATAAGCGCGAAGCCTATCCCAAGATGAGATTTCCCCGCCGATTTATCGGACTAAGGCTCGTTGAAGACTACAACGTCGATAGGCCGCAGGTGTAAGATCAGCAATGATTTCAGCCGAGCGGTACTAATCAGCCGAAGGGCTTTTCCAAACTATTGTTTTTGAGCATTTTTTATGCTCTGCATCAATTTCCAAAAATTTCATTCCGGTGACTTTAGCATAGGGGAAACACCCGTTCCCATCCCGAACACGGTAGTTAAGCCCTATAGCGCCGATGGTACTGCGCGGGAGACTAGCGTGGGAGAGTAGGTCGTCGCCGGGAATATTTAATCCCGACATCATTTGGTGTCGGGATTTTTTTTTGTGATAATTCTCACAGAACTAACCACTTATCATCCCTATTTTATAACGTTATGTTTGTGTTTGATTACGCATAATATTCCAAGGGAGAGAGTGCGATGGGTAGATTTAAAACGCTAAAATTGCTTTTGGGCATCACATTGTTGTGTTCAGGATTGTTTGCTCAATCTGTAAAACTTCAAGGTCAGATCTTCGAATATACAACTTACTACATCAGTAGTTTTAATGTCCAAACGGGAGCTTCGGATGTACAATTATTCCGATATCAGCTCTATGAAGAATCGAATAATTATCCGGTTTGGTCAAAAATCTGGTTTAGAGCATCCATGGTCTCCCCGTCACTTGGAATTAACGATCCCATGACTATTGTAGAAGTCACTTCCCAACCATTTCAACTCCAAGCTCCTTTAATTATTGATAATAGGGATATTTCTACCGATAACCAGATTATTTATGATTTGGCTACACCTCCAAATGCAGTCACAATTCCGATTCAAAGTATAAACATTATTAATCCTTCCCAGTTTGACCAACTCCTGAGTTCGGTTATGACAAGCGGACGACTTCCGGATGGCGACTATACAGTTGA
This sequence comes from uncultured bacterium, assembly GCA_964549745.1. Taxonomy (GTDB): domain Bacteria; phylum Fidelibacterota; class Marinisomatia; order Marinisomatales; family J089; genus J089. The sequence continues at coordinate 1,213 of CAZJWP010000094.1, forward strand.
AATCAAGGTTTACGCCGGGAATTCAAGTTCTGATCTGACTATCTCGGATCAGCAATCCAGTACCATTACCATTCGTACACCCACCGCCGTTACCCTTGAATCGCCGGGTGGCGCCTTGTCCGACACAAGTCAAAATATTTTATATACATTATATCCGGTATTCAACTGGTATGCACAACCCTGTCTGGGGTGTGAGAATTATATTCGTGTGGCAGAATTTATTCCCGGTGTTCACGCGACTCCGGAAGAAGCCATTGAAGACGAACTTTCCTTACCTTTCGATCCAATCCAGGAATGGGAATCTGCCGGATCATTCTCCACCTTCCAATACCCAATCTCAGGTGCCAAGCCACTCGAATTTGGACATATCTATGTTTGGCAAATAAAGCAACTTATGGTAACGACTGCCGGAACGGAGAATATTCTATCCCCTATCTTATCTTTTAAAATAGCATCACCCGGAGGAGAAGCGCCGCCACCAGAAACGATAGAACCTGTGCTTCAGGCGTTGCAACAAGCATTGGGTGAAGGTCAGTACAATACTATTTTTGGGCCGGACGGTATATTGAATGGATATTTGCCTAATGGAACTGTAACCCTGAATGGGACCACCATTGATGAACAAACGATGAATTACATTATCAATGAATTCATTAATCAAAATTTGGTTATTTCAAACGTGGAGGTGGAAGAATGAAACGCACAATATATTCATTCCTGATCTTCACGATAGTTGGTGCTAGTATTCTGCCGGGTGCCAGTAAAATTGCAGTCGCCACTAAGGTTCAGGGAAAAGTCGATTTTACCCATGATGGTAACTCAAAGAAAATCGTTTTGAAACAGGGAACAATATTGGATGATGGTGACAAGATTTACACCGGTGCATCAGGGTTTGCAGCGGTGGTGTTTATCGATGACAAATCGATGATTAAAATCAAAGCAGACAGTGAGTTGGAAATCACCGGAAAACGTTCTGATGCAGCCATTTCCAAACAGATTAATATTGCAAATGGGACGATTCGGGCAAAAGTAACTAAACAACGAAAGGGTGAATTCGTTGTTCAAACACCTACTTCGGTTGCGTCCGTAAAGGGGACCGATTTTTGGGTGTTTAGCGATCCGATCTCCGGAGACCAATTATATGGCATTGAGGGTTTGGTTAGTTTTACAAATCTGATCACTGGCGAATCGATTGATATTCCTGCCGGTTTTACAGGGAATTCCACTCCTGATGGGACTTTATCCTCCGGTGAAACCGATCCGGGCTCAGTTCCGGAAGACCCGGATGAATCACCCGGAGCCTCCGAATCAGTACTTCGTATCAATTTTACGGCTCCTGATGGGACACAAAAAGTACTGGTTATTCATTATCATTAATCTTTTCTCGCGCTCATAAATCGCCTAATATCGCCCTGATGAATAGATTCGGATTCAGGGCGATTCTCTTTATTGGGCTCTTAACAGCACAACCGGGCATAAGGGATCAACTTTATCATCAACCGCCGGAAAAAGTAGTTCCGGGGGATGATGTTACACTGGAATTAACCGTTCGCAAATCGGTTGGTATTGTATCCGGACAGATTTTTTTCCGACCTCCTCATGGCGATGCTTTTTCCGAAATAGACATGGATTATACTGGTACCGGTTGGGCGGGAACTATTACAGGGAATCGCATTCCCGGCTCAGGCATTGAATATTTTTTAGTCTTTCAACTCCGTGGCGGGGGTCTGATATCCTTTCCGGAACATGAACCGAATAATGATCCCTACTTTGTACCTGCCGATTTTGGGGCTGTTCAAAAAATCGGATTTGGCAACCAACGTCGGGTTGTGAAACAGGAATCGGTTGAGGAGAATGTTCTTATTATATCTCCGGAGCCAAATTCTATCGTACCTCCGGAAAATATAGTTATTGCGGCTTCGATGTTTTACTCTGAGGATATTGATACTACCGACATTCGATTGATCATAGACAACAAGCCGATAAAATCAGGAATCCAGTATTCGGAGGGTGTTTTTACAGCAGTTCTATCCTCGTTGCCGGCAGGGAAACATACGGTCTCCATTCGAATGACGACCCGACACGGCATTCCCATCAAACCCATTGAATGGACTTTCAGAATTGTGGACGAAACAGTAAAAATAACAGATGAGATAAATCTGAAAGGAAAATTGGGAACACGTTTTTCTACGGAACAGACCTCAGGATTAACAAAGAATATTTCAGAGGTGTCGGGTCAACTTAGTTCCGGGCTAGAATGGGTGGATGCAAAAACTCAATTTCGGATAACTTCACGTGAAAATAAATATCAACAACCATTTAACCGATTAGGTGCCAAAGTCCGGTTTGGAAATTACCTGACCATCAATATGGGGGATTTCAGTCCGTCAATTTCTCCCTTCATGATTGATGGAAATCGGGTCCGTGGAATTGGTGTGGATGTACAATTTCCCTGGTTCCGCGTCCAGGTCATTCAGGGGGAATTAAATCGTGCTGTTCAGGAAAACGGAGATGTGAATGGAGGATATACGCTCCAGACCGCAAATATTATTTCAGACAGTCTTGGTCATTATACATATCCCATTGATCGCGCCGGATATACATTTCAACGTTCCATGAGTCTTTATGAATTAACATTGAAAATTCCTGACCGTTTCCATTGGCGCATATCTGCCTTAAAAGCGAAAGATGATATGGAGACTGTTAATCCAACCATTCGCAGTAGCGCCAAATTAACAGTCGACAGCTTAGCAACCAATTTGATTCCTGGGACATACACCCTGAGTCAATTTACAAATATGGTAGATACAACAGGTGGTGCTGTGAAAATGCTCAGCGATCACTGGGGAGACGGAGATCCCAATGACAACCTGGTTTTAGGAACCACATTCCAAAGTATCCTGGATCAGCAACACCTGATCTTTGAATTCAGTTGGAACTTCAGCATGTTTAATCGAAACATTTGGGATGGCGCGGTTTCTCGTACCCAGATGGATACGACCCTGGATGACAGTCTGGATGGTTTTATCGGAGTAAACTATGACGACAACCATTTGGTTACGGAGGGTTCTTTATTTATTGATACATCAAAAGTTTTCGATCCAACTATTTACGAGAACTACTTCACAATTAATCAATACATGACTCCTCTCATCCCATTTGATTATCCGTCTTTTAGCGCTCATCCGATTGCTACGATCATTAATATGCCGTCATCTGCTTTTCATTTCAAATTGAATGGATCCTATTCTTTTCAGACATTTCAAGTTTTATACCGCCAAATCGGACCTGAGTTTGTTTCACTGGGAAATCCTTATTTATCCACGAATATCCGTGAATTTGTAGCTACCGATCGGTTTTCATTACTGGATCGGAAGTTGAATATGTCGCTCACTTATAAATTCCATGATAATAAAATTTTATCCACGACGGTAGACCCATTGGTTACCCATTCCCTGATTCTCAATTTTTCTTTGAATCCCGGACCTACGGTTCCTTCCATTATGGCAAATATCCAGTCTATTGGTAAAACAAATGAGAAAACGACCGTGGATATCATTGGAGACACCCGGCAGGATTTACGCGAAGATTACCGAACGATAAATTCCCTGTTCTCTGCCAATGTCCCGTTTTTGTGGGGTGGATACCGGCAGATGCTGACTATTAATTACACGACTGTTCAGAACCACGATTTATTACAGGCCTTACGGGCATCTAACTTTGTCTTTAATAAAACGAACACGGATGGATTTTCAGTGAACCTGTCGACACGTTTCAATGAAAACTGGCGGATGCTTTCAAATTTGAGTCGATCCAATTTATACCTGCCACTGTTAGATACTGATGGTAACATTATCCAGAAACCCTATTCGTGGACGGCTGCCGGAGTGAATTCACTCAACAATTTCAAGGATAACCATTTACGATTTAATGGCGGCTTGATATTTATTCGAAGTGCCGGAGATATTAATTCAAATATTTATGGACTCAAATCTGCCGTGGAATATGACATCATTCAAAACCTGGTGGTCTCAACGTCGCTGAATTTGCAGCTATCTCAGATTCCGTCTTACCGCAAAGACGGTGTTGATAATAATGGGAATGGAAAAACAGACGAATTATTTGAACCCTGGTCCTGGAGTTCCTCCGGACTCTTTGTCAATCTAAAATATACATTTTAAGTACATCACAGAATTGAAAAGTGTCAATGGAATGTTCACATTGATTCCTAAGCGTCCGTCCGTAAATTATTCCATTGTTTCCGGAGGGCAAGAGTCATAAATCGTGTGGAATAAGTTTTTAAAATTTTTCCGAACCAATACTGTCGGATTTGCACTGACACTCGCTTCTATTATTATTGTGTCAGTAGCTCATTGGTTTGGTGTATTTGATATTCTTGAACTGAAATCATATGATTATCGATTTAGCCGGGTCCGTGGGCCCCTAACCGGTTGGTCTGCGCGTGATTCCACCTGGAATAAGCAGGGAACCAACGTGGTGCTGGTTGAAGTGGATGACGAAGCTTGGCGGCTCATGCCGGAGGCCTGGCCCTATCCCCGAGGGACGATTTGGGGGCGTGTCGTCCGAAATTTATCCATGGCCGGTGCCAAAGTAATCTGTTTCGATATTCAGTTCGATTCCCCGGAGATGAAATCCGATTATCTCCGTCAATTTGCAAAAGAATCCGGGGATAAGCATTTGCTTAACATTCTCCCTGAACACGGGGACAAGATTTTTGGAGAAGAAATCGCTGCTGCGCGAAAACGGGGGACCACTGTGGTATTGTCTACCAAACTAGTGAAGGAACCCAATCGCGTTCCTCCGGAATATATTGCAGGACCGGTACCCGATATTATGAAGGGAAAACCTGAGACGGGTTTAATTAATGACATGTTGGATGCGGATCAGTTTTCACGGCAATACAATATTTTCGGTTTTTTGGAGCAAAATCCCGATAAAGTCTATCTGACAATGGGACTTAAAGCCGTAAAGGTTTATTCGCATATTGCGGATTCAGTCAAACCCAAATTTGATCCTGAAAAACTGGTTTGGCACTACGGCCCCTACGATATTTTATCCTATGGCAAAGTGAATAACTTTCTGGATAATTATTACGGCCCTCCTTCCGGTTATAAGTTACCACCGGAATATAATCTCCCGGTCTGGGGTACATTTCCACGCTACTCTGTAGCCTATATTGTCGACAATTCCGATATTGATTTACGAGATCCGGAAGAAGACATCGATTGGATGGACCAGTTCATTCCCGGACAAATCCCTGAATGGATCACGGCTATCCAGGATTCTGCGGAACGCCAACAGATGATGGAAATGATGGGAGTGGGCTCAAGTTTTGACATTACCCAAACACCGTTCTACAACAAAATCGTCATAGTAGGTGTAGCGGTGGAGGTGATCCATGATACCAAATCCACGCCGTTTTATAATTACCTTGGACAGCAGCAATTAACACCGGGAATGGAAACTCACGCCAACGCTATACAAACCATTCTGGATCACAACTGGATTCACGTTTTTGGCGGGCGGATCACTGATCTTTTTTACAATTATCCCATGAGCCATTCCTATCTGATTGCGCTCATGTCATTTATCGCGTTATTACTTTTATTGTTAGCCAATCCCATAATTGCCGGTGTTCTCATTTTATTGGAAGGGGGAATCTACTTTGCGATCGTTGCCGGCGTCTTTACCGCCGATTATCTTTGGCTGCCTAAAATTCTCTCCACAAAATTATTTACAAACCATTATGTATCCGCGCATCCGGGATGGTTTATCCCCCATCTTCCTGGACCGGGTCAATCTCTGGTTCTCCCACTCGTGGCGCCCCTGGCGGGAATGATCCTGACCTATACAAGTATTGTGATTTACCGATATGTGAATGAACAGAAGGATAAAAAATTCCTGAAAAGCACATTCGGAGCTTATATTTCTCCGGATTTAATTGATCAGATGTACGAAGAAAAGCGCGAACCTCAATTAGGCGGGGTCGCCGGCAATCACACGGCATTTTTCTCAGATATTCAAAGTTTTTCATCGTTTAGCGAAGTACTGGCTCCGGAAAAGATGGTCAAACTCATGAACGAATACCTAACAGAAATGACTAATGTGTTACTGGACCATCGCGCTACCCTGGACAAATATATCGGTGATGCTATTGTCGCATTTTGGGGTGCACCCGTTCCGGTGGAAGACCACGAGATTTTAGCTTGTGAAACCGCATTGGATATGGCGGATCGATTGGCTTACCTTAGGGACAAATGGGAGTCAGAGGGTGATTGGCCGGATATCGTTCATCAAATGCTTCACCGGGTCGGGTTGAATTCGGGTCAAATTGTTACCGGAAATATGGGCTCCAATATGCGTATGAACTATACAATGATGGGTGATACAGTGAACCTGGCTGCGAGATTGGAATCGTCTGCGAAGCAGTACGGTGTTTATATCCAGGTTGCTGAAAATACATATGAGGTGGCAAAGGACCATTTTGAATGGCGTTTCCTGGATTATGTGCGTGTGAAAGGGAAGAAGGTCCCGGTCAAGGTGTATGAATTACTGGCGCGAAAAGGCGAGTTGAAACCGGAATTGGCCAAGACAATTGAACTGTTTGAAAAAGGACAGGAACACTATTATAAACAGGAATGGGATGAAGCCCTTAAGAATTTCCGTGAATCGGAAAAATTGGAAGAAATGTTTCCTGGACGCAGTAAAAACCCATCTTCTGTATACGTTGCCCGGTGTGAGCAATTGAAAGAAAATCCACCCGGAGACGACTGGGATGGTGTCTGGACGCTAACCGCGAAATAAACTATATTGGGATTCAAATTGCGTATCCGAATCGGAATGATTTTTTCGCTGATTCTGATTCTAGTGGTCAGTTGGCAATGTCAGGATTTAGCTGGTACGTTGGACAGTCCTTACGATCCAAGTAGCGCCGGCTATATAGCTCCTGAAACAGAAATATTGTCCGGTCCCGGCAATGGGAGCACTGTTCATACCGATAGTGTAGTCTATATCTGGCACCACCCCAATACGGTTTTTTCCGCAGGTACAATGAGTGGATGGGTGGATGCCGGTAGATTGTTATTTGCGTTTCGGATCAACCATGGCGTCTGGTCGCCCTGGCGAAGTGGTAAAGCTGTACTTCAAAGTGACGATCCCTATTGGAGTTTTGACACCACAACAGGATACCACAAATTGATCCTGAACAACCTGGAGGATGGCTCAACTGAGATCGAAATCCGTTGTATGTACCCCACGAATATAGAAGAGGAAAACTGGCCGGATCGAACGTTTACCGTTCAATCGCAATCCGAACCGGCTATTATTCTTTCTCCGTCCAATGTCTATATCGATTCATCCAACGCTTTCGTGTTAAATGCACAGTTGGAAGGTGTAACCAATGCCTATGAAATTCAATGTAACCTCAAATACGATCCTGAATCTGTGGAATTGACCAGCTATGAGTTTTATTCGGATTCATCCAACTTCACGACCGACCTTTCCCCGGATTCGTTAATTACCTTTTCCACGGTGAATTCGCTTCCGGATACCGGATGGGTGACGTGCCGGACCAATTTGTTTGATATTACAAACACCGGAGTCAGTGGATCAGGCGTGTGGCTCCGGATGATCTTCACACACATTGGAGCCAAAGGATATTCCACAATTTCCGTTATGCCGGAAAGTGATTTGCTGAATTCTGACAGTCTTTCGGTTTTACAGGAAACCAGG
>CAZJWP010000095.1:0-8933 GCA_964549745.1 uncultured bacterium
TATTTTCTCTGCGCCTGCAGCAACAACAAATTTGCTTTTTCATGATTCCCATCCTGGGCCAATGACACAATATGCAGCGCTTCCATGAGCGGTATATTTGCGTTGTCAGAATTGGCGTAAAGGGCGTCAATATTCTGGGTGATGATCCGCAGATTGTAATTCACATTTTGGGAAATATATTCGTCGATGATTTCGTAATACCGTTCCACAAAATAGGGCTCCGTCCAGCCCGGCTGTTGCACAAACTGGTGATTCACCTGATGCTGGTGATCTTTCTTTAATTGTGCGGCCATGGCATAAGCGCCATTCACGAAGGTCACCTTTTCCTTATCCGACAAATGTGACCAGTACGCTGCCGGTGTTTTGGGCGGTTGCGCCCGGATCAGTGACAGAAGGAAGAACGGAAGCAATAACTTAACTTTCATGGTATTCTCCGTCGAAATGGTTTACGATCGGCACCCGGCGTCCCACCCCGAATGCTTTCGGGCTCACCCGAAGGCCCGGCGCCGCCTGGCGGCGTTTGTATTCATTTAAGCGAATGCGGCGATACAAGTCCCGCACCAACTCGGCATCAAAACCGCTTTTGATCAACCCGGACACCGATTTATGATCTTCCACAATGGCATCCACCAGCGGGCTGACAATCTCGTAATCAAACGGGTCGACCTGATCTTCGCTCAGTTCAGCCGATGGCGGTTTATCGATACAATTCTGTGGGATCACATCCGTTCCCGACCGGGCATTGATCGCCCGTGAAAGGCGGTACACATCACTTTTGGATAAATCAGAGATCACCGCCAGTCCGCCGCTCATATCGCCGTATAGCGTGCAATAGCCCAGCGCCAATTCGGTTTTATTCCCGGTCGTGAGCACCAGCCAGTTAAACTTATTGGCCAGGGCCATGAGCAGATTGCCGCGCACCCGCGCCTGAATATTCTCTTCGGCAATGCCGCTACCGGTTCCCCGGAACGATGGCGCCAGGCTCACACCCATGGCATCTACGGGAACCGCGATGGGAATTTCCCGGTAATCCAGTCCCAGATTGTCCGCCAGTTGTTTGGCGTCGCTCACCGAATGTTCACTTGAGATAGCCGACGGCATGGCCACGCCGTGAACGTGATCGGCGCCCAGCGCCCGGACAGCTAACGCTGCCACCAGACTGGAATCGATCCCGCCGCTGAGTCCGATGGCCGCATCGTTGTGACCGGTTTTCTTAAAATAGTCCCGGAGTCCCAGCACCAGCGCATCCACCAGTTCTTCGTCACGATCCTGCAAGGACGGAGCCGTTTCTAAAGGTGTTTCCGTATCGAAAAGGATCCTATCTTCCGCAAACGACTTCCCCATCGCCAGCCAGTGGTTTTGACCATCCAGTGCCAGCGAATTTCCGTCAAAAATCAACTCATCCTGCCCGCCCACGAGATTGCAATAATAGAATGGAATCCCGGTCTTTGCCACCCGCGATTGGATCAGCCGGGCTCGCTCTTCCCTCCGGCCTTCGTGGAAGGGTGACGCGGAAATATTTACAATAAAATCAACACCGGCCTCCGCCAAGGCTTCCGTTACGTTTACCGAATAGTCATCGTCCCACAAATCTTCACAGATTTCAAGACCGATTTTCACATCGCTGTTTTCGATCTGAATTGTAACAACACCTGCCTCCGTCCCGGCCGTGAAATAACGATCCTCGTCAAATACATCGTAAGTAGGTAAAAGTCGTTTGGTGTAGGTATAAATTCGTTTTCCATGGGCAGCCAGGATCGCCCGATTGTAAATATGATGTTCATCGGATTCCACCGTCCCAAACAGGATCGGTGTTTTGGAATCCAAAATCAATTTTTCATTCACCTGAGCCGCCCGGTGAAGAAAGGCGTTTTCGTACAATAAATCCTGCGGAGGATAGCCGGTCACAGACAGTTCGGGAAAAACCACCAGATCAGCGCCGGATTCGGAGGCGTTTTGATACCAGGTTCGTATTTTCTGCTCATTGGATTCAAAGGCGCCTACGGTTGGGTTGATCTGGCACAGGGCGATTTTCATCTTAGTGTCCATACCGTATTTCAAAATGAATAAACTGCCCTGTCACCGGCAATTCATTGACAAAAACCTTTTCCACTCTCGATAACGGTGATCCTTTTTTCACAGCGGCCACGAATTCATCCAGTTTCTCTTTCGGTCCTTCCGCTTCCGCGTAGACCGAACCGTCCGCTTCATTCCGCACAAACCCTGTTAATCCCAGCGATTGCCCGGCCCGGCATGTATAATCCCGGAACCAGACGCCCTGAACTTTTCCGGTCACTTTGATTGAGATGGCTTGATTATCCATCTTTCAGGTTCTCGTCCAATAAACGAATAACATCATCTACGGTTTTTGCAGGAATAACACCTTCGATGTCCCAGGTTTTCAGACCGATGACCGGTTTGTTCAGTTGCAGCGCGAACGCGATTTCCGACAGCGTTCCGTGGTTTCCGCTCACGGCAACGGCAGCATCGCAGGTGTACGCCAGTAAGGCATTCCGGGTAACACCCATATTCGTAGCAACGGGAATGGAAATGTAGGGATTGGCTTCTTCAGTATTTTCCCCCTTTAAAATGCCAACAACAGTTCCGCCCGCTTCAGCCACACCTTTGCTTACCGCTTCCATCACTCCGAGGCCGCCCCCGCAGTAAACAAGGTAATTTTTCCCGGCCAGCCGATGTCCAAGCTCTTCCGCCAGCGATGCAATTTCCTCCGTGATCACACGTCCTCCAAATACGGAGATGCGTCCGGCAAAGGCCATTAAGGTTCGATCCTGTAGATGGTCCGCGGGAATGGAATTGTCTCACGGATATGCTTGATTCCGCAAATCCAGGTCACGGTTCGTTCAATACCCAAGCCAAATCCTGAATGAGGCACGGAACCGTATTTCCGTAAATCCAAATACCACTGAAAGGGTTTTGTCGGCAAATCGTTATCGCGGATGCGCTTCAACAAAGTGTCATAATCATCTTCACGCTGTCCGCCGCCGATTATTTCGCCATACCCTTCAGGTGCAATCATATCCACACCCAGCGCTAATTCCGGGTTGACATCGTCCCGCTTCATATAAAACGCCTTAATATCGGCCGGCCAGCGATGGATCATCACCGGACGATCGAATTCTTCGGAGATCATGGTCTCATCCGGACCGCCAAAATCGGAACCGCGTTGGAAATCGGCTCCTTTTCGTTCCAGGATATCCGCTGCCTCCGAATAGGTAATCCTTGGAAAAGGTACGCGCACTTTCTCAAGCGAAGTTGTATCACGCTCCAGTGTTTTAAGTTCTTCCTGACAATGTTCCAGACACCACTGCACCACGTATTCCACATAGCGTTCCGCCCAATCCATATTTTCATTCAGATCGCAATAGGCCATTTCCGGTTCAATCATCCAAAACTCTGTCAAATGCCGCCGCGTCTTGGATTTTTCCGCCCGAAATGTGGGACCAAAACAGTATGATTTTCCAAAGGCCAACGCACCGGCTTCCTGGTACAACTGACCGCTTTGCGTGAGATAAGCAAATTGTTCGAAATAATCGACCTTAAAGAGGTCGGTGGTTCCCTCAACCGCATTGGCAGTGAAAATGGGTGAATCCACCAAAGTAAAACCGTTGGAATCAAAGAAATCCCGGCTGGCTTTGACGACCTGGTGCCGAACTCGCAGAATTGCGTTCTGAAGCTTTGAGCGGATCCATAAATGGCGATTGTCCATGAGGAATGCCGTTCCGTGCTCCTTGGGTGTGATGGGATATTCATCGGCAACATGAACGATATCAATATCGCTGACCCCCAATTCCACGCCGCCCGGCGCCCGTTTCTCTTCCCGGACCGTACCGGTGACAATCACCGAAGATTCCTGGGTCAACTTATGCTCTTTTTCGAAAACGTCTTCCGATACGTCCGATTTAACCACAACGCACTGAAGCAAACCTGTTCCGTCACGAAGCACTAAGAACCAAATTTTTCCAATATTCCTGAGTTTATACACCCATCCTTTTAAAGTAACTTTTTCCCCAATATATGACTTTAACTCATTTACTGTAACTTTATCCATTATTCAACTTTCTAATTCTACAATTACCAGGATGTTAATATGTCGTTCATGACATCTTCCGCAATTTTGTCCACCGCGGCGTTCTTTGCAAAGGTTCTTGGATCGCCGAACTCATCCGGGTCGTCCGCATCAATGAGACCGTCCCCGTCATTATCGATTCCGTCCGATCCCACATCCCCGCCCAGACCATAGGCGCCCCAGCCTGTGAATTGCTTTTTGAGCAATGTTTTATCTTCCACCATATCGTCCCATTCCAATTCCATCGTGACCGTATATCGGTATTCGGTGACCTGTTCCTGGCTGTTAAACGTGTAAGGTGAATCCTGAATTTTAATCACAGTACCTTTTAGGATGGAATCAGCATTTTTCTCTGAGACGACTTTTAAGATGTTCTCTTCTGTAAATTTTTTCTGCAATCCATCGGTTATATCTTCCGCCACATTCGGCTCGGCGGTCTGGTTCACAACCAGGGGGATGGTAACTGTCTTAATATGCTTCGGTATTGATCCGGCCATGGAATAAAACCCGCAAGCCGTCACCAACACACTTGCGGCTGCAGCCGATGCGAATTGCGCAATCCGTTTATTCATGATCGTTCCGTTTGATCTTTCGTTCCAGACCGTAGTTATCGATCTTTCGGTAGAGCGTTCTTTCGCTCATTCCCAGCGATTTCGCCGCCGCCCGCCGGTTATTCCCAAAATATTTCAATGTGCGCTCAATCGCTTCCTGTTCCAAATCCTGCAAGGTCATGTCCCCGATGGCTTCATCCCGAATCATCTTAGGATTTTGTTCAATCCTGGCCGATAAATGAAGATCGCTCTCGCCGCCGATCAGAGCCGGGATTGCCTGCGAAATTACCGAACCTCCGCCCTGGCTCAACACCTGCTTGATCGCTTCTGTATCCTGCCGAATGGAAAAAAGCTGGCGAAGAATCAATTCCCGTTCGGCCTGATCCACGGACTGGTTTACTACCACAGGCAATGACGGATTGTGGATTTGCGTTTGCTTATCTTTAAACAATGTCCGTTCCACCATTTCAGGTGTCACCCGTTCACCACGCTCCAGCACCAAAAGGCTTTCCACATAATTCTTTAATTCACGGATATTCCCCGGCCAATCGTATTGCTTCATCAATCGGATGGCATCCGGTGTGAATCCCCGGTAGCGGATGTCGTTGGACGTGGTGAATTCCAGGGCAAAACGTTCCACCAGCATCGAAAGATCTTCAATGCGATGCCGTAATGGAGGTACATGAATTGTCACGGTTTTTAGACGGTAATACAAATCCTGGCGAAAATCGCCTTTCTTGACCTGATCTTCCAGGTTTTTATTGGTGGCGGCAATCATCCGAACATCGGTGTGCAGTGTTTTGGAATCACCGACACGCATGAATTCACCGCTCTCTAAAATGCGCAAAAGCTTGACCTGGGTTTCCAGCGGCGTTTCCCCCAATTCGTCCATGAAAACGGTCCCTTTATTGGCCGTTTCAAAATACCCTTTCCGGTCTTCACCGGCACCGGTGTAAGCGCCTTTTTTGTGGCCGAATAATTCGCTTTCTATAATTCCCGCCGGTATGGCGCCGGAGTTCACCACAACCAATGGATACTGGGATCGGCGGCTGTTTTGATGAATCGCTTTCGCCACCAGTTCCTTCCCGGTTCCCGATTCACCGGTAATGAGTACGGAGATATCAACCGGCGCCACTTGCTGGATCATTTCCAATACTTCCATGATCTCATCCGACCGGCCCAAAATCCCTGAAACACGTTGCATACGGTCTAAATCCATGGTCAGATTTTCCTCGTTTGTTGACGATTCTGATACAATTCCCACATACTTGAGAGTAGCGTGCGTAAGTCGGAGTGCTTTGGCTCCCAGCCCAATTTTGCTTCAGCTTCTTTCGATACAGCGATCAACTCATCCGGATCACCGGCCCGTCTGCCTACGATTCGATAGGGCACTTTCTTTCCCGTTACTGCTTCCGCCATGCGAACCGTGTCCAGCACCGAATAGCCCTCTCCTGTCGCCAAATTGACTGTGAGGTTTTCAGTGTGGCTTTGCAGAAATTCCAGCGCCTTTACGTGTGCAGAAGCCAGGTCATTCACGTGGATATAATCCCGGACACCGGTTCCGTCCGGTGTTTTATAGTCATTCCCAAATATCTGAAGTTCCTCCCGGATTCCGGCAGCCACTTCCATCACAATGGGTAATAAATTCTGGGGATTACGTTCCATTTCATGGATCCGGCCATTTACATCGTACCCGGCAGCATTGAAATACCGCAATGCCGCGTATCGCAAACCCTTTAGTTGGGCCAGCCATGCTAAATTTTGTTCAATCTCCAATTTGGTGTAACCGTAGTAATTAATCGGCTTCAACGGATGTTTCTCATCAACAGGTAAATACTCCGGATATCCATAAACCGCGGCTGTAGAACTAAAGACAAAATTCCTGACATTGCACTCCAGCATGGCATGTAAAAGTGTGTAGGTCCCATTCAAATTGTTGTGCATGTATTTCGCCGGATTTTCCATGGATTCACCGGCTGCTTTCCAGGCTGCAAGATGGATGACCGCATCAAAATTCTCCGTATTCAACAATTCAAGAAGATGTTGGCGGTCAAGTGTCGAACCTTCCTCAAACCGGGCCCGACTGTCCACATTCGCCTTAAAACCCAGGGAAAGATCGTCATAAACGACCACATCATGCCCGGCATCGCAGCAATCCAATACCACATGCGAACCAATATACCCGGCGCCGCCTGTCACCAATATTTTCATTTTCGTCCCTTTCCGAATCCCGGTACCATTTCGTTCTCCATCCGCTTGATTTCGTCCCTCAATTTGGCTGCATGTTCAAACTCAAGATTTTGCGCCGCTTCCAACATTTCTTCCCGCATCATCTCAAGCGCCATTTGGCGATCCAACTGATCGAAATCACTTCCCCGGCGTTTGGATTTGTACGTCTCTTGCTCAGCGCGTTGCGAATCGGCCACTGCCGTGGAATGCATAATGTCTTCCGTGGATTTATAAATCGTCTTTGGCGTGATGTTGTGCTTGAGATTGTATTCCTCCTGGATTTTCCTTCGCCTTGATGTTTCATCGATCAAATATTGCATGGCATCGGACACAAAATCGCCATAGAGAATGACCTTGCCGCCCACATTCCGGGCTGCCCGTCCCGCCACTTGCATCAACGAACTCCTTGAGCGCAGAAATCCCTGTTTATCCGCATCCAATACAGCGACAAGAGAGACCTCCGGCAAATCCAAGCCTTCTCGTAATAAATTGATCCCCACCAGGACGTCGAATTCTCCCAGCCGCAAATCCCGCAAAATTTTCACCCGCTCTAACGAATTGATATCGGAGTGTAAATACCGCACTCTCAGGTTTAAACCGGAGAGATAGTCGGTCAGATCTTCCGCCATTCGTTTGGTCAATGTGGTAACAAGTGTGCGTTCTTTTTTAGCCACCCGCTCATTGATCTCACCATAAAGATCGTCGATCTGTCCCCGGGTTTTCCGTACGTCCACTTCCGGATCCACAAGACCGGTCGGACGAATCACCTGCTCTATCACCAGACCGCCGCTCAGGGTCAGTTCCTGTTCCGCCGGTGTCGCCGAGGCATAAAGCATCTGATTTTGACTCGCCAAGAATTCATCGATTTTCATGGGACGGTTATCCAACGCGCTGGGTAATCTGAAGCCGTATTCAACCAGTGTTTCTTTCCGCTTACGATCTCCATTGTACATGCCGCGAATTTGGGGTAAAGTGACGTGCGATTCGTCGATAATGGTCATGAAATTCTTCGGGAAAAAGTCGATCAGGGTCCAGGGACGCTCACCGGGCTTCCTTCCGCTGAAATAGCGGGAATAATTCTCAATCCCGGAACAATACCCGATTTCCTGGATCATCTCCATATCGAAGTTGGTACGCTGCTCCAGCCGCTGAGCTTCAAGTAATTTGCCCATATCCCGCAATTCTTTGGAGCGCATGACAAGATCTTTCTGGATTTCAACCACGATCTTGCCAATGGTCTTTTTATCGGTTACAAAATGCTTGGCAGGATAAATGTAAACGTAATCCAACTTTTTGAGTACTTCGCCCGTCAACGGATCGAATTTGACAATCTCCTCAATGTCGGAGCCGAAGAGTTCAATCCGCAGACAAACATCTTCGTACGCGGGATAGATTTCCAGAACATCTCCCCTGACCCGGAAATTGCCGCGTTCAAGAACAGTTTCATTCCGTAAATAATGGATATTGACCAGTTTCTTTAATACGGCTTTCCGGTCAATGGTTTTCCCTTTTTGGATAGCAATTACCTGCTCTTTGTATTCTTCCGGAGACCCGATTCCATAAATGCAGGACACAGAACTCACCACAATTACATCTTTCCGCTCCAGGAGCGAACTGGTGGCCTTCAACCGTAATTTATCAATTTCATCGTTAGCCGACATATCTTTTTCAATGAAGGTGTCGGTGACCGGTAAATAAGCCTCGGGCTGATAATAATCATAGTAGCTGATAAAAAATTCGACTGCGTTCTCCGGGAATAGCTGTTTGAACTCTCCGTATAATTGAGCCGCCAGGGTTTTATTATGCGAAATGATTAAGGTTGGACGCTGGACTTTTTCGATCACTTTCGCCATCGTGAATGTTTTACCGGAACCGGTAACGCCCAGCAGGACCTGGTGCTTTACTTTATTGTTCAATCCCTCAACGAGACGGTCGATTGCCTGGGGTTGGTCGCCTTGGGGCTCGAACTCAGAATGGATTCGAAACTCTGCCATATCGACAAAAATTACGTCGAAGTCTCAACTTGAATCAATGGCAGAGAAAGGACAAGAATACGTAAGGAGTAA
>CAZJWP010000096.1:0-8899 GCA_964549745.1 uncultured bacterium
GTTTCGGTCTTACCGGCGTTTTCCAACCGATAAAAATACACGCCCGATCCAACCTGCTCGCCTGCGCCGTTCCGTCCCTTCCACTGAATATGATGCCAGCCCGCATCCTGTTTGGAGTTCACCAGGGTTGCCACTTCTCGTCCCAGCAGATCGTAAATCGTAAGCTTGACTTTTCCGGACACCGGAATCGAATAATCGATTCGTGTATCCGGATTAAAGGGATTGGGATAATTTTGCTCCAGTGCAAAAAAGGTCGGCACATTCGGAGCCTCCGAATGGACGTCCAGTAATCCCGGTTCGGGTGTTTCCACCGGGTGATCGGTATAAATATGAAACTGGCCCGGTCCTAAGGTAATCGCCGCATGTGTGTCCGTGACAACCAGCGTATCTCCGGTAAAAAAATCATACCAGTTCGCGGAATACGGAAAAGACGGATCAATATCCTGCGTTGTTACGCCAAAATTGCCGATGATGACTGCATTCATGTTCGAACTGGAAAGTCCGATGCGTTTTTTTCCGGTGGGACTGTTCAGCCATTGATTCACACTGGTATTCCTATCGTGAAAGAGCGGATAGTCTTTGCGCAGCTTCAACAAGGCTTGCCAGGTTTTGTATAGCCGGACTCTGTCTTCATCCTGCATATAATTCCAGCGCGGTGGCTTTTCACCCAATCGTCCACCATAACTTTCATCATCGATGGAAATATCGTACCCACGTTCTCCAAACTCCCAAATCATTTTTGGACCGGGAATCGTCAGGAAAAACGCTCCGGCCAGTTTCATGCGATCTAATGCCGTACTCAAATCCTGAACATGATAGCTGCTGGTTCCGTTTCCATATTGCAAATTTTTAAACATGAGCCGTTCTTCGTCGTGGCTTTCCATGTAGGTAACCAAATGCGGTTCCGACCAACCCCGGGCGCCGTAATAACCCCAACTGAAATCGGAATTGCTATTCCAGCCCATGGTCGCTTCATTGTAATTGTAGTTCAAATTACCCCACAACAGCATTCCGTAGTTGGCTAAGACGGTTTCCTCACTGTTATCGGTAAAATGCTCCAGAATCACATAGGCAGAACTGTCCACATCCCAGATCGCGTCTGCCATCCGCTCCAGGATAGCGATCCGGCTGGCATCGTAAGCTCCGCCGTCTCCCGGCGTATTGGTGAAACCCTTGGTAAAGTCGAAGCGGAATCCGTCGATCTTATACTGGGTGATCCAGTAACTCGTCACCCGGTCCACAAAGTACTGTGTATGCGGGCTTTCGTGATTGAAGTCGCTTCCCCAGACATAAACGGGATTCGGGGATTCCTGATTGTACCAGGGATTGTTCGCCGCCGGGCGATTGTTGGCGCTGTCCCAGTACAGTCGGACCATCGGCGATTGACCATAGGTGTGATTCAACACCATATCTTGAATGACGGCAATTCCGCGATGATGGCATTCATCCACGAATTGTTTCAGCGCCTGCCTCGTGCCATAATATTTATCCGGTGCAAAATAGAAGGACGGATTATATCCCCAACTGGAATTTCCTTCAAACTCACTGATCGGCATGAGTTCGATGGCGTTGACGCCCAGACGATCCAGATAGTCCAAGGTGTCTTTTAGAGTTTGGTAATCATGCCGCGCGATAAAATCGCGAATGTGCAGTTCATAAATCACCAAATCGTTCCGGTCCGGCCGATGGAAGGTATCGCTGTAAGTCCAGTTAAATGGACTTTGAGCCGTTTGAAACACAGACGTGATTTCCTGTGTCTCGCCGGTTGGATAGGGTTTCAGATCCGGATAAGTCACGCTGGGAATGTAACTGTCGTTCCAGGGGTCCAGAACCACATCGGTATAAGGATCGGCAATTCGGAGTTGACCGTCCACCAGATATTGGAATGCATATCGATAGGCAACCGATAAATTGTCCATGGTAATCCACCAGATCGTACTGTCCGGCGTTGGTTGATACCGATGCATAAAATAGGTTGTGTCCACTTTCCAGTCATTGAAATCACCAATGGCATAGACAAAATCTTTGTATGGCGCAAAAAGTGAAAGCGTGACGGATGTGGCGCTGTTGTAGTTGATCCCCGGTTGCGTCCCGGCCGGCGGCGGCGCATCCACAATCTCCGGATTAACCATCACGCTGATGGCAGTTGTATCGGTAATTCCGGATGTATCAATCCCGGCCGCATAAAACGTGTGCATACCGGTTTCGGTCATCACGATGGAAGTATCCAGTGTATCATTGGTAGTCGAAGCAATAACCGAATTTCCATCCAGCAGGGAAAGTTGTGAAATCTCCGTTTCGAGCGTGGCGGCCACAATCCGGAAATCCACCGTATCACCCATAGCGTGAAACACAGGCGAACGTTCCGGTAACTGGAAGGGTACGGACTGGGCCGGTTCCGCAAATGAAACGGTCAATCCCGATGTGTACAATTCCAGGAAAATATCCGCACCGCCTACATCGCGGCCGGTCACACTTCCGTCATTGTTCCGGAATACAAAAGCCAGCTCCAGGATTTGTTCGTTATTCGGACAACCGTAAAAATCATGGGGATATCCAATCGTTATCTTGTACAGGTTATTCCCTAACGGCTCAAGTTGAGGTTGATTTGTGTTGTTACCCCAACTTCCGACAACATACCGCCAATCACCGGGTCCGGTGCTGTTTTCCGTGATCACACCGGTATGTGCCCAAATATCACCGTTGTAATCCATAAGCCCCTGATCGCCAAGGGTAGCGTCAAAGTAAACCGTTATGGAATCCCATTCCGTGGCAAATCCGGGGACCGGATAAACCGGTGATTGTGCATTCAGCCAGACACCAGCCAAGCCGGCTAGAATGGCACTGTTTCTCAATATCCGAATGAGATTATTCAATTTCAGTCCCCGGCTTCCTCCGACGCCACTTCCTGATCCAAATTAACTTCTTTGGCAAGATGTACATACCAGGTATAGTACAGGACCACGGAAAGGATAACCAGGATAATACCCAGGATGCCCACATTGGTCCAGGTTTTGAACATGATGCTCATCATGAACAGAAAAAAGACCACCTGCCAGGGAACAGCCACAATCGTTGAGAAAATATCCCGCTTGTTCTCCTTGTCGATTTCAGTCTGTTTATCCGGAGCCAATTTAACCTTAAACCGTTTCCAGGTTCCGAAGGGTCTTGTCATTGCATAAAATTTCGTCAGGGTCTCTTCATTTGTGGGAGCGGTGAGTAAGGCACCGAAAATGGTACCAAGTAAGGACGCAATCGTTGCGACGGCAAACATGGAATACTCCGTCGTTCCTGCCGGGGCAAAGGCTTTGTATAAAACTGCGGCAACCATACCGGTAAAAGTACCAATGGCAAAACCCCAGCCGTTCATGCGTGACCAGTACCAGCGCAAAAGCATGGGAATCAGCATACCGGAACCGATACTCATGGTAATCCAGCCCCAGACCGAGTTGATGTTTTTAAAGACCAGCATCAAACCCAGGCCGAAAACAACAATCAATACCGAGGAAATATAACTTTGCATCATTAACTGCTTATTGGTGGCCTTGGGATTAATCCACAATTGATAGATATCTTTCACCCAGTAAGCGGCGCCGGCATTCACGGTGGAATCGAAGGTGGACATTCCGGCCGCCATCAATCCGGCGACCAGGAAACCTTTCACACCAATAGGCAAGGTTGCCACTACAATGGGCAAGACGCGCTCCGGATCGTGAACCTGCGACCCCAATGAAACACCAATGACAGCGATGGCTCCAATAAAGATCCAGCGGAAAGACAACAGGAAGACCCAAAAGACACTCAGGAGTCCCGCTTCCCGGTCATCCCGGGCGGCGAAGTAACGCTGCAACATGTAATTCCCGGTTCCGCCCGAACCTTCCAAAATCACTTTTATCAAATAAAACATAATGGCGACACCGAACAAATTATAGATCGAATATTCGGAAGCTGAATCGATGGAGAGATGTCCATCGGGAATAATTCGTGTCCAGTCCTTAAAGGTTGTGGTATAATGCTCAAATCCGCCATTAAATAACGGTAAAGAAATTGAAAATTCATCCGGAAGGGTGATTCCCAGTGCTTTGATTGCCATATAAACAATAGCGGCAAAAATCAAAATCCCCTGGAAAA
The DNA here is from genome assembly GCA_964549745.1 of uncultured bacterium. GTDB lineage: Bacteria > Fidelibacterota > Marinisomatia > Marinisomatales > J089 > J089. The sequence goes on from CAZJWP010000096.1 coordinate 4,132, forward strand.
CATCGGTCCAAACCACGCCGTACAATCCGGAGGCCACCGTATAAATCATCGCAACGGCGATCAGTAACGCGGCTGCCCAAAATTCGGATGGCAGTCCCAAATAATTATGAATTCCAAGGAATGTATCCAGGAATTTCCCGCCGCCAAGTGCAAAGTAAGTGACCATGGCAATGGTCATAATGATCGATGAAATCGCCGCAAGCAACCGTGCAACTTGCCCCTGGAGACCACTACCGAAACGCAGTTCCATCCACTCCGCAAGGGTCATGGCTCCCGATCGGCGGTTCCACTTCCCCATATAGATCATGAGGAAGGCCATGATCAGGGTAACACCGCCGCGAATTTCAATATAGAATCCTTTGGCGCCCAACGCATAGATCAGCGCCGCAATGATCATGGTCCCGCTGATATCCAGATTGGAGGACATACCGGAGCTGGCCAGCGCCCACCAGGGAAGATTTCGGTTCCCAAGGAAATAGGAATCAATTCCCTGAGCAGCTTTGCGTTGGACAACCAGTCCAATGATGACAATCGCCACCAAATAAACGAAGACAATCCCATAATCAATGCCTGTCATATATCCTCCAAGCGTTATGGACTAATAGACCCGTGATGGTTCACGGGATACACATGGTCAAGTTTACTTCCGGGAATAGACCTTTTCAATATAATCCCGGATCATACGATGGGCGGTGAATTCCACGCCTGTTTTGATCGACTCACGCATTAGCGAAACCCATGCATCGCGGTTTTTGTAATAGGCCGGAATTACGTCGGATTCCAACAAAGTATAAAGATGATCTGCGTCGGCATCATCATCCGGTTTTTCCGGTGAGCCGATGCCCCAGCCGTTTTCGCCGTGGCGGCATCCTTCCGCCCACCAGCCGTCCACCACTGATAAATTTGGGATTCCGTTCAATGTCGCTTTCATTCCGCTGGTACCGGAAGCTTCATTCGGTCGCAAAGGCGTATTCAGCCACACATCCACTCCGGATGTGATCAACCTTCCCAGCCAAATATTGTAGTTCTCCAGGAAGACGATCTTGATCCGTCCGAAAAAGCGGTTGGAAAAGGAGATGATCTCCCGGATGATCTGTTTGCCAACCTGATCTTGTGGATGGGCTTTCCCGGCATAGATAATTTGAAGCTGTCCCTGGCCAATCTTAGCTAACCGGTCCGGATCCCGGAAAAGCAGTCGCGCCCGTTTATAGCTGGCGGCGCGTCGGGCAAATCCCAGTGTTAAAATATTTGGCGATAACGCTCGTTGCGTCTGGGAATTGGTATAACCCAACAGAAAATCTTTGAGAGAAGCATGTGCTTTGAGCAACTCTTCTGATGAAATGGTATCTATTTCCAATAAACGCGTTGGATCTTTGCGCCAACCCGGCAACCGTAGATCGAATAATTCCCTCAAACTGCGACCGACCCAGAAGGGATGATAAACTCCGTTGGTGATGGCATCAATTTTGAAATCCTGGAACTGCTCCTGTGCCACCTTGCCATGCAGTTTGGACACACCATTGGCAGACCGGCTGAAATACAATCCAAGTTCGGTCATGTGCATCCGGCTGTTCTGGACCAGAGACGGAAGTCCCAAATCGGTCGGAAGTAAACCGTGAAGTAATTTATCGCATCGCGCAATGTTAAAATGATCATGTCCGGCCGGAACCGGTGTATGCGTTGTGAAGTGACAAAGCGATTGGACTTTTGCCCGGTCGTGTTTGTATTGCTCATACAATTCCAGGGTCAGGAAAGCACAGTGACCTTCGTTCATATGAAAGGTTTCTATACTATTATAGCCCAAAGCACCCAGCAATCGCATCCCCCCAAATCCCAATACCGCTTCCTGAAGGATGCGATGATTTTTATCACCGGAATACAGTCGCATGGTAATAATGCGATCGTCGTCAAAATTTTCTTCCAGATCCGTGTCTAAAAAATAAACCGGGATTTTATGCCCGGTAAGACCTTTGTAATCGTATCGATATGCTTGTACCCACACATTTCGTTCACGAAGCCGCATCGTAAACTTCGGGTTTTCCCGGACTAAAAGTGGTTCCGGATCAAAACGAGTATAGGTTTCGGTTTGAAAACCGTTGCTGTCCAGACGCTGCTGAAAATACCCCTCTTTGTAAAGCAGGGTCACCGCACACATGGGCAATTCCGCATCGGCGGCCGCTTTGATGTGATCACCCGCTAACACACCCAAACCTCCGCTGTATGTGGGAAGACTGGAACTAATGCCGATCTCGGCGCTGAAATAAGCTATTTTGATTGAGGAACCGTTTTCCATGTATCCGCCTTGAGTTGAAATGCAATCGTTGTCGAATCGCCGGGTTTAAGATTGAGCGGCCAGTGCGGGATCACGGCTGAGCCCTGGTACACTTTTTCAAAACCGCTTTCGCTCATATTCACCGAAAAAACCGGGTAGCGCCAGCAGGATGTGTTTTCGGGAAATCCGAATGTGATCCGGAAGCCGTCCCATTCATCCACCACACCCAAAGTATTGATAGAATCATCATCCAAAGTTGCATCCATCAGGTTGCCAGTGTTTTCACCGTTTTCTTCGTAGAAACGATCCGGAGAATGTCCGCCCAGCAATCCCAGGTTGAATTCGGAGCCGTACACTCCGTGAATATCTGCGTCACCGCGATGGGTGATCGTAGTTTCGAAGGTCAACGTTGATCCATCAAGTCGGAGGGATTTGGTTAACTCAATCGGTTGCCCGAATGCTTTTCCTTTCGCCTGGAACCGGATGGTATCTCCATCGCTTGTCCCTTTAAAAAAAGTGTGCAGGAAGGCGCCCTGTTCCATATCCGATTTTGACAGCGCTTCTGCTGTTACAGCTTCCGATAAAAACCGATCCTGGAACATGGCGCGGGGACGATCATCTACGATTAACAGTTGATCCAAATCCGGTTCTTTGGCCACAACTCTATCGTGAATTGATCCCCCTTCTTGCGGATTCACGGAGGCATAGTTTAGTTGCCGGTGATAGCTTTCCGCATACCGGCGCATGGTGTTGGACAGATTGAAGCAGGGTTGGATTAAATCCAGTTCGCGGATCGCTCCGCCTAGTTCACCTGAATAAATTTGCAGTTGGTCGTTCCCAAGTGAAAATTCCTTCGCGCCGTCCTGATCCCAGTCTGTTCCTGCCGTCTGACCGTTGATTCCCAACGCCGATAATTTCCGGTCCGCCAGAATCAGGGATTGAAAAATGGCGTGTCGGAGATGGGGTAAATACAGCCCGCCGAACACGCCATGCCAGTATGCGCAGTTGCACTGACTGCGCCAAATTTCCGTTTCGACTGCATCCAAATCCTTCGCTGAATACAGTCCCGTTTGCCGGGCTTCATTCAATCGGTTCGATAGCGCAATGTTACGCTTCACCATCCAGTTGGATTCGTCGTAAAGGGACTGGAAATTGCGCCAGGTGCCCCCACGAAGAAACGGTTGGATATTGTCCCAATTGCCATTGGACTTTTCCTTGTGGATCAAGTCTGCAAAAAGTTCGCCCTGGACACTGGGCAGCGTCCATTCACTCATTTCAAAATAACTCACTGTCGGTAAATAAACGCGTCCGCGTGAAGCATGATGATCGTAATAATCACCAAAGGTGGTGGTGGTAATCCAGTCCTGGTTTTCTTCCAGCACAGTGAATAACCGATCCAGCCAGCGTGTCTTTCCATAACACCGCTCATGGGTTCCGGGCCAGACACCGAATTTTTCACCATCGTCTGCCATGACCAAAACTCGCTCTTCGGATTCATCAGCAGCTTTTCGGAGAATTTCGATCGTCGCCTCCGGTTCCTGGAAGGGCATGGCATATCGTAAAGGCTGCTGGATCGGAAACACACCCACCGCTTCGCCCTGGTCATCGGTCAGATAGTATCCGTTAAGTTCGTCCCGTTTTTTCCCGGCCGCCAGGAAATGAAAGTCATCCACAGTTAAATACTCGATGTCCGCCGCTTTTATTAAGCGGGCTAGATGTGGCTCCCAAACCCGTTCTGTTAGCCAAAGACCGCGTGGCTTAAAATGAAATCGATCTTCAAGATATGAGTTCATTTTTTTAATCTGGGCCACTTTGTCCCGGTCGGGAATCACCGCTAAAATCGGTTCGTAGAATCCGGCAGATAGCAGCTCGATCTGACCTTTATCGACAAATACGCCCACCCGATCGAGATAATCGGGATGATGCGATTCCAGCCATTCGATCAAACAGCCGGAGGTGTGTAACGACAATCGGATTCCGGGATGGTCATCCAGAACATCCAGAAAAGGACGATAACTGTTTTGGTAAGCTTCTTCGATGACAAAATCGAAATTTCCCACCGGTTGATGGTTATGGATACCAAGAATAAATTTAATTTTTTTCATTGAGTGGGTAAAAGTTCACCTGCATACCAAGATGGGTGAGGTGGGTCAGCAACGTCGTTTAGGGTAAGTATTCCTCCAATTCCCGAGCGGTCAGCGTCATGGTCTCGGATGAGCCATCAATGCGCTCCCGATACAAAACCCAATCCTCTCCTTTTTTTTCGGAGATGGTATATTCTTTTTCATTGATAATCACCGTCAAACCCACATCAGGAACAACATGAGTTTTCGGTTCAGGATTTTGGGATTCCATTATTACCTCTCTTTCGGGTAGTAACTCACTTAAGAGTGACGAAAAATTTGCCATAAAAATTGCCCGGAAGTCAAGCGAAAGGATGAAGATAAAATTGAGAGATTTTGAAGAATACTGGCAGGTCCGAATCATGGGATTCCG
>CAZJWP010000097.1:0-8754 GCA_964549745.1 uncultured bacterium
AACCCCAACCTTGGTCCCGATTTATCGGGATGCTCTACCAACTGAGCTACTCTCGTATTTTTCTTTGAAAAAGCGCGGTGAATTTAAAACCGTGTCCCAGACAGGTCAATCGGAATCCATCGCTGAAACAAGTTAATCCCGAAGAATTCAGGACTTCAAACCATCACCTCAATTCCCTGAGGAACCATGGAGACTTCAATCGGTGTATGCGATTTCAATTCACCGTCAACATTGATGAAATCTTCCTCGCTTGGAAGCAGGCTAAAATTTGAAACCTGCCGGTAATCTACCAAATCGGATTCAATATGACTCCCATCGAACACTTTCGGAAACAGGTTCATCATTTGAAGACGAGACGCTTCTTTGACAATAACCAGATCGATTTTCCCATCCTGCAGATCGGCATTGGGCGCCATTTTCATCCCCACACCCGTATAAGGTGTATTACAAGCAATCATGAATGATACATCAGATTCAAGCGATTCACCATCCACCAACAATTGCGTGTGTCGTGCGCGAAGTTTGATCAACTCGATCAATGTCGCAAAATTGTAACGCTGCTGCGGCCACCAGCGGAATTTTTCCGAGCGAATCTGAATATCCACAACCAATCCCCAGCCAATGATGTTGAATGAATACAGTATATCATCATCAATTTTGATCTTTGCCAGATCGATTTTGCGACGATTCTCCGCCAGTAGATTCTTTACTCCATCTTCCGGTGTCAAAATTCCGAACCCGTACAAAAACGAATTTCCCGAACCGCCCGGGATTGACCCGACCGGGATGGTTTTCCCATCTTCCCGGGTGAGAATGCCGTTGATCACTTCATGCATGGTTCCGTCACCACCCACCGTTACGACTCCGTCAAAGTCATCTATATTTAAGGATTGACCAATCTCGGTGGCATGACCAACACCTTCGGTTTTTATAATTGTCATATCAAGATCATTGGCTTCCAACTCAGGACGGATGGACGCGAATATCTCTTCGGTTTTACCGGAACCACTGGCCGGATTTAACACCACTGCGTATGTCTTACTCATCTTTATGCTTCATATATTTATTGTCTCCCCATTCGATTACTTCAATGCGAACCCTGGCCGTTCCCTGATTCACAAACCCCAGTTTAACCGCCGCCCCGTAAGAACAATCCAAAATGCGTCCTTTCACATACGGTCCTCTGTCGTTAATGCGTAAAATAACTGATTTCCCATTATCAAGATTCGTGACCCGTACAATTGTATTCAGTGGAAGTGTTTTGTGCGCTGCCGTGAGACCGTACATATCAAACACTTCACCGTTGGCGGTGTATTTACCGTGAAAATCTTCGCCATAGTAAGAACTTATTCCCGTCAATACGCGGGGACCGGGACGTTTCGGTTTACCGGCGGAGGCCGAAGGGTGTGAACGCGGTTTTCCGGCATGACCGTATCGCGGAGCGGTGGTACAGGACACCGCAAAAAACAAAACCAAAACGGGTATGAGGATTTTGAGATTCATATTGGGATTTAACGGTTCAGGAATTAAACCGAAGATGAACTTAATTTAAAATTAATCTCCGGGATTCGATACATATTCTTGACCAAGCCGGTTGCCATGCCGATCAAGGCTGCCCCGGAGTTCAATACGTCTCTGGCTTGTTGGGGCGTTTCAATCCCGCCGGTGGCGATTATGGGTACATTGAGCGGTTTGAGCAGTTCTATCATTTCCAGAGTACGCTCATAGATCGGTTTACCCGAAAGTCCGGCTAAATCCGGTACAAACCGCTTATTATTGATGCCCAATTCCCGTACGTTGACTTTCCTTGTATTCCCGGCATTTATGATCGTATCGGGGAATCCGGCAACAATTTCACCAATCCTGAAGAGATTATCATTCGATAAATCCGGCGGTACTTTTATACTTAAAACCACATCCCATTCAGACCGTAAATCTGAGAGTAGCTTCTTTAATAACTGCGGATTTCGTGACAGGTCCTGCCCTTCCGGTGTATTGGGGCAGGAAATGTTTAGTTCAATAAAAAGATGTTGAGCTTCTGTCCGATCCAAAAATGCCTGATGGACTGCATCAAAACCAAGGCGATAATCTTCCGGAGAATTTCCGCCTAAACTGATTCCAATCGGTCGGTGGTGATGAAAAAGAGTCCAATCCATGTTTTCAATAAATTTATCAATTCCCGGACCCGGAAGTCCCAACGCATTCACGAATCCGGGTTTCCTATGGATTTTAACCGGAAGCAGCCTTGGTTTCGAATTGCCAATTCGAGGTTCCGGGAGAATGGTTTTAACAATGACACTCCCAATTCCCAAATCCAGCCACAGTTTCAATATATCCTGATCCGCTTTGAATGCTGCTGCGGTCAATGGTGACGGAAAGCGTAACCCGTGGACTTCAGTCGTCAAATTGTGAGGTATATCAAAAAATCGAATCCATCGCGGCGCTTGAAGACGTACAGCCGTGAGTTTTTGATCTCCTTTGGCTACTAAGTCTTCAAAATCAAGGATTCGCCCGGTAAAGTAAGATTTTATATGATACCAAATAATTATCCATCGCCGGAACAAACGGTATCCGGTTCCGAAGAATCGTGCCCGTAAAAGATTAGGGCGTTTCAGTCTCTCTCCGAATTGCATGGGTTGTATCAACTTGCACAGCCTGTGATGTGTCTGCCTGAACGGCTTGTGATGTATCGGTCGGAACGGATTGAGTTTGGACATCCACAGAATCCGTTTGGTCAGATTCCAATTGTTGCTGTTCCGTTTCCCAATTAGTGTAGAAGTTGAATCGGTCATGCGCCGTTGCAAACTGGTCGCTGTCGGGGAAATATGTATTTAGCAGATGATAGTAATAATTGGCACTGTCCGGTTGAATATGGATGTGATCATAGTAGTTGGCCAGAAAATAAAGCGCATTTGGCGCCAGTTCGGATGTGGAATCATCGACAAATATGGACTGATACAATTCCAGCGCCTGACCAGGATAATCTTTGATCAGCCCTTCGGCCCGGGTCATTCGCATCTCCATTTCCATTTCCAATGGATTCCCGCCCTGTTCTTCCATAATTGCATCAGCGAATTCGGAACCGGGCGCCAGATCCAAAATTCGGTCTTTAATGGAGTCCGAACTGACCGTATCACCCTTTTGCGCAACTAAATAGGCTAAGGAATAACTGCCCTTTGCCCAATCCTTCGAATTTGGGTATTGACGGTAAACAGTCCGGAATCTAAGGATTGCGGAATCCGGTCGATTGAAATGGAACGCTTCCAACTCTCCCATTTGGTTCAATTTGCCGGGTATCTGAGAAATCAAATCATCCAGGGTTTCGTTCGATACCAGTGGATTGGATGTATCCGGTTCTGTACTGTCAGTCGTTGCCGATTGCATGTCCTCAATCTTGGTCTTCAATGCATCCATATCTTTCACCAGATTGAGATAATTATTGATCTCTTTAGTTCTGACCCGAACCTGATCCAGAAATGGCGAAGTCCGATCCTCTTTCCCAACCTGATTGAAATAGGCCGCTGCTTTTTCAAAATTCCAAGTGTTCATTTCATTTTGCGCCAATAAAAAATAAGCTTCTGAAGAAGCTGTAGTTTTTGTGTAATTAGCGCAAATCGATTCTAACCGACTGATATATTCATCATCCTGATTTTGAATTTGATATAGTTTGGCCAACTCCAATTCCAGATCCGAATAAATATCAGAGAAGCGATCATCTGTCAGCATGGATTTAATCCGGCTGGCCGCTGTTTTCAGTTCGCCTTGCAGACGAAGGATTTTTACGATTTGGAGATTACACTCCATGATACGGCTTTTAGACAAGGAATTCTTTATGACACTTTTGTAATAACGGGTGGCTTCATCATATTTTTCATTCTTTAAAGCCATTTCAGCCATACGGTAATATATTTGTTCTTTCTCGTCGGAGGTTCTGGATAGTTCAGCCGCATGGTCCAGGTCCTGAATCGCTTCATCCGTGAAACCGACCTCAAGATGAATTTCCGCCATTGACAGATAAATCCGAGCGGAATTGGAGCTCTTGGTTTCATCTTTGAGAAGCGCCTTTAAATCGTTAAGCGCCGGATTCGGCTGACCGCGTTTCCATTTAATCAAGGCCAACCAATAATCCGATTCGTGGAGGTATTCCGGAATTCCCGTTCCGCTTAAGCGATCGAAAGCTGATTCGGCCTGGGTAAGTTCTCCCCTGTAAAACCGCGCTTTTCCTTGAAGGAGAATTGCCGGGTATACATATTTACTATCCGGGTATTTCTCGATTACTTTGTCGGTTTTAGCGATGACTTTTTTATAAGCTTCCAAAGCACCGGAAGGGACGGTCTCGCCAACCTTTGCCAGTCGCAGATCTTCTGCTTTGTCAAAATACTGTTCTGCATTGTAGTACGTATTGAAATAGGCACAGGAGCTTAATACCAGTAAGACTCCCGGTAATAAATATCGGAGGTTTTTATGTCGCATTATCGAAGTTCTTCCGTCATTCGTCCATATTCACGTCCCGGTTCCACTTCGAAGTCCCGGATTCGTTCCGAAATAATTCCGCACACATCATCTCTGACGCATTTCCCGGCCAGTTTAATTGCGTTGGAAATCGCCTTGGCATTGGATCGCCCATGAGCAATAATGATCATTTTTTCGAAACCCAGCAATGGCGCACCGCCGTATTCAGAATAGTCGGTGACTTCTTTCAGGAATTTCAATCCTTTGCGAAGCATAATCAGACCCAGTTTCCATGAAAGTCGCATGTTGAACGCTAATCGCCCCAAGGCGCCGACGGTTTTTGCAGCTCCTTCCAGAGTCTTGATGACGATATTACCAACAAATCCTTCAGTCACAACCACATCGACAACACCGCGCAGTAAATCCTTCCCTTCGACATTGCCTTCAAAATTCAGCCCGGGAAGAGATTTCAGGGTGCGGTAAGCGTCCTGCATTTTGATTCCACCCTTGCTGGATTCCTCACCTATATTCAGCAAGGCAACTTTTGGCTCCTCGATACCCCGAATGTTACCAACATAACTGGCGCCCATAATGGCGAATTGTACCAATTCTTCCGAATTACATTCCACATTGGCTCCCACGTCCACCATCAATGACAGGTTGTCGGTTCGTTTTAATTCATTCATGGTTGGGTATACGGTAGCAATGGCAGTCCGTCGAACACCATTAATTCGTTGGATTTCTTTTGCCGCCGATAATACGACCGAACCGGTACTGCCGGCAGATACCAACGCGTCCGCCTTCCCCTCCGATACCAATCGTGCCGCAACAATTAATGATGAATCTTTTTTTGTTTCCACCGCAGTTTTTGGTGATTCTTCCATCGTGATGGATTCGGAGGCGTGGACAATTTTGATTTGATCGCCTGTTGGATACGCTTTTTGAAGCAGGGGTTGAAGCTGTTCTTTATCGCCGACAAGAAGGATCTTTGCAGGATGTGCCTTCGCAGCGATGACGGCCCCATCCACATTGACTTGCGGAGCGTTGTCGCCGCCCATGGCATCAACGGCAATGGAAATGACCGATTCCGGCTGATCTTCTATCAAAGCTGAATTTTGATTGGTGTCCATTTAGGGTTTAAAATTAAATTTTGGGTATGAGAGACGTAGAAAAATACACCGATCCGATCAAATTTCGCCCCAACTATTCCTGGCCGAAAGCCGGTACAACTGAACATTGTCCGAATTGCGGTGAGGAAATGCAACTGGTAGAAAATCGACCTGAATATTTTGGAAAACCCTGGTGGTGTTCCAAGTGCAAATGGCAATATTCACAGGAAGATTTATACCCGCCGAAAAAGGCAGAAACGCCGGCTGAAGACTGATCATGCGGTAAAGTGTTCGGGATAGTCTACCAGGATTTGATCCACGATCCATCGAACTACAACTGCATCATCCATATACCCAACGCCTGGAATCTCATCCGGTATATCATCGTCATTTTTGACGAAATATTCCAATGCAAATCCAATGCGTTTTAACAACTCTGCCGGTACATCCTTCTGGTCCCGGATGAGTACATATAACTTGGAAATATTTTGCAAGAGACTAACTTCAAATATATTTGGGGTTTCCTCTGCTAAAAAAGCTTCCAGTTTTTCTGCTACATTGGTCAGCAATTCTTCTCTCAATGGAAGTTTAATCTTTTTGATTTGTGTTTCATATCGTTGACGGTCTTCTTCCGTTAGTTGAAACATCGGTCCCATATTTTTGGATTCATTCATGAGTTAAATATACCCTTTAAGCAAATATAATCCCGCAAATTTATGGAACATAAACTGTTACAGCTATGGTTGAATTCGATTTTCATTTAATTGTACTTTTGAAAGGATTTATTGATTTTGTGAGCACTTCAACAAAAGGAAATCATTGAATGAAATCGGCTGCAGAAATTCCCATCTCAGAATTAACTCCACTGGAATTATATACACGGATTTCTGTCTGTCTTCTCCTTGCAGATGGTCGCATGGACTTTGAGGAACGGGAAACCTGGTCCCAATCCCTGGATGATCTTTTTCCTGACCATAACGTTGATCATGCGTTTGAGATCCTTCAATCCTCTGTTTTGTATTTAAACGAATTATCGATTGAAGAGCGTACAGCCCATGCTTTGGATTGCGCCAGACTGATTAAAAGGTTTTATACGGAAAATATTTTAAAAGAAAAAATATATCCCAAGCTGGAAGACATGGCTAAGGCTGATGGTATGGTCATGTCTTCCGAAGATCAATTTTTATCTGAGATCCAAACCATTTTCGACCAATATTAAAGTCGGGAAACAATGCTAACTTTTAATCGACTTTTTATTCTCACCTGTATTGGACTTTCCATAGGGTGCAGCAATCCTGAACCGTATTTTAATAAAACAGAATATCCGGACCCACCTTGGGTGAAAAAGACATCATCAGGTATCAGTATTGCATATATCCCTTATGATGAACTTCCTAAACCAAAAGAAGATTTAGTCGTTGATGTATCGAACTATAGTGTTAATACGGACACGGCTTGGGTTCTGGTATTGATCCACGAAGAAGGCGATGCCGATGATCCGGTTCTGTTGAGCCCAAAAATATCCGAAGATTTGGAAAAGATTATTATTACAAAGGTCAATGAAACAGAATTTAATCCAGCCATTCAAGATGGACATCCAATTGCTGTCTGGGTAAAAGTGCCGGTGCATCTAATTGGAGGAAAAAACTCAGACTCATCGGGTGGTACACTCCACAAATTGTTCAACTTCCATCAAAAATAATAGTCCCTGGATTTATCAATCAAATGGTCCTAACTGATCAACTTCATCCATCCTACAAACACAGGGGGTAAAACATGGATAATCCAAAACATAACACATCTTCCCAAAATCTGGTTGCGATTATAATAATCGTTATCGGCGCATTATTTTTACTGCAATCGTTTGATCTGCTGAATTTTGGACACGCTATTGCATCCTGGTGGCCGCTGATACTCATCATCGTTGGTTTTATCAAATTAAAAGGAAGTGATAAAACGGCAGGTGCGATCATCTTTTTACTCGGGTTAATATTTCTCTCCGGAACTCTGGATATCATTAACTGGAGCAGTATATTCCGGTTTTGGCCCCTGATCCTGATCTTTGTCGGTTTATCCATGTTATATAAGCACCGCCAGGGAGATACGAAACAATTTTTCAATCAGACCGCCACTACAGATGATGATCAAGTTGTCGCCAATGCCATATTCGGACACGTGGACCAAGTGGTTAACACTCAAAATTTTCGCGGCGGCGATTTGATGGGTTTGTTTGGCGGTGTGACACTGAATCTCCGCAATGCCAAAATCTCTCCCGAAGGATGTGTCCTAAACTGTACATCTTTATTTGGTGGAATTGAAATTCTTGTACCTGAAAATGTGAATGTACGGGTGAGTGGAACTCCGATTTTTGGAGGAATCGATAATCGAATCCCGGCCGCAGCGGAATCGAAAACGCCGGCACCCGAAATCGTTGTTCGCTGCACCGTAGCCTTTGGAGGCGTGGATATTTCGAGGTAAGGATTTCTTGCTGTTGGTTTCGTGATGGAAGTCCAGTAATTTCGCGGGCTTTTTTCACAAAAAAGCAAAACAATTGGAGAGGTGGCCGAGCTGGCTGAAGGCGCTCGCCTGCTAAGTGAGTGAAGGGCTATAAACTCTTCCGAGGGTTCGAATCCCTCCCTCTCCGCCAAACTGCGCATGGGCTTCGTGCAGCAGGCCGCATATTCTATTATTAAATATTGGGAGGTTCAGTATGTGGTATGTGTATTGTATGGGAAACAGCGATAAAAATTATCTTTGCATTGGTTCAACAAATAACCTGAAACGAAAATTTACTGAACATAATGAAGGTCATAGTATTGCCACAAAAAATCACCTCCCTTTAAAACTATCGGCATACATTGTGCTTGATTCTGAGATGAAAGAAAAAAACCTGGAAAAGTATTTTAAAACCGGATCCGGAAAGGTCTTTCAATGGCTTTCATAAAACATTTTACTTGATTCGCGGCTCCGCCATCAATCATCATGACTCTTTCACTCTGAATGAAATAGCAACGATCCACATTCTGACATAGGGCATATTTTTCTTCCTTATTTGGCTAAAGCCAATTTATTCTGGCGGTAAATCATCAATCCACGAGATAAATCTCGTGGCAATGATTAAAGAATTAGCATCCCAAATATATAGCCACGATCTTCAGATCGTGGAACCAAATATTTCCCCTTAACCGGGCTT
>CAZJWP010000098.1:0-8720 GCA_964549745.1 uncultured bacterium
TTTTCCGTACAACTCAAAGTCAGCGTGGAAAACAGCAACGATGCCCGGACCTTCGCTTGATCAAGGAATGATTCCGTTGTTCAGAATTTAGTTTCTGATAAACCGGAAACAACTATTGGGGACGAAGGCTTTCTCCCGGGACAATTCCTCCAAAATTCTCCCCTTTTCCCTTACGCAAGGTTTTGTAAGCGGATTAAATTCCGGTTCAAATTCTCAGGGTTTTCATGAAAATTGCATTTTTAACGGCAGGCGGGATCGCACCCTGCCTGTCTTCTTCCATTGGCGCTCTCATCCGGGAATACAATCAATCGGCTCCGGATGCCAACCTCATTGGCTATCTCAACGGATACCGCGGTTTGTTGCTGGGTAATTCCATCGAATTTCCGGATGCTGTCAAATCCAAAGCGGACATCCTGTATTCCTATGGCGGCAGTCCCATTGGTAACAGCCGGGTCAAACTCACCAACGTAAAGGATTGCGAAAAGCGCGGATATATCAAGCCCGGTGAAAATCCGCTTGAAGTAGCAGCGCGGCAATTGGTGGTCGACAAAGTCGATATTCTGCATACCATCGGCGGCGACGATACCAACACCATGGCGGCTCAATTGTCAAAATATTTAAATGAACATGATTATCAACTCACGGTGGTGGGAATGCCCAAAACGGTGGACAATGATGTCTACCCGATCCGCCAGACTCTGGGCGCCTGGACTGCCGCCGAACAAGGCGCAATCTTCTTCGAAAATGTGGCCAATGAGAATACAACTTCAACACGGCAACTGATCATCCACGAGGTGATGGGCCGGAATTGCGGCTGGCTCACCGCGGCCACCGCCCGCGATTACCAGGCGCGTCTCCGCAAGCGCACGTTTTTACCGGAACTGAACATCACACCCGAACGCTGGGGCGTCGATGCCGTATATCTCCCGGAAGTGGATATTGATTTCGATAGGGAAGTGAAACGTTTGCGCAAATTGATGGACGAGAAAGACGGCGTCAATGTTTTCCTCAGTGAAGGCGCCGGTCTGGACACGATTGTTCGGGAAATGGAAGCAGCCGGTGAAACAGTACCGCGGGATGCGTTCGGTCATGTGAAACTGGATCTGATCAATCCCGGAAAATGGTTCGCGGATCAACTGACCCATCGCCTGGGCGCGGAAAAAGTGCTGGTTCAGAAAAGCGGATACTTTGCACGGTCCGCAGCGCCAAACGCCAAAGATTTGGACTTAATCAAACAATCGGCCGCCCTGGCCGCGAAAGAAGCCCTGGCCGGGAATAGCGGTGTTGCCGGTCTGGACGAGGATCAGGACGACAAAATGCGCCTGATTGAATTCGATCGCATTAAAGGCGGAAAACCTTTCGATACAAAATTGACCTGGTTCCGGCAATTGCTGGAATCCATCGGGCAACCGATATAAATAAAAATAATACTATCAGGAGTGAATATGTCTAAGCAACCCCCAAAATTAAATACAGAACGGCTTTTTCCGGATAACATGACCGCCGCCCACGCCCTGCTGGCGAAGGCCAAGCGCGGCGAAAAAGGGAACGCGACCGGTAAACGTTATGCCGTTCCCGCATTTAACGTGACCACATTTCAAGGCATCAATGCGGCCTTCAGAGCATTTGAAATGCTGGGTTCATCCGGGTTGATGGCCTTTTCCAATTCAGCCCTAAAACATTTTGGCGAAGGTGATCAGGTCTTTGGTCTGAAAGCGGCAACAACCTACATACAGGAAAGAGCCAAACGGTCCACGGTCAAAGTCGCGACTCATCTGGACCACGGCGATTACATCTCCGAAGCGGGACGGAAAGTCGTTCAGGCTGCGGTGCAACATTTAACCAGTGTTATGGCGGACAACTCCACCAATCACGCAGAGAAAAAAGCCATGCCGTTGGCCGATAACATCGCGTTGACGCGGGAAGTGGTGAATATGGCTCATCCGGTGGGTTTGAGCGTGGAAGGTGAGCTGGGCGTTCTGGCCGGGGAAGAAGACGAGGACACCAAATCCGAATTCAGCTCTTACACCAACCCGGACGAACTGGATCGTTTCCTCAAAGAAACCGGAGTTCTAATGCTGGCACCGACCATCGGAACCATGCATGGTCCGAACAAAGGCAAACCGGGAACCAAGGTCCACCTTAATATTCCGCTGGCACATGAACTCCTGAAAATCGCCGATGTGATCAATCCGGAGATTGTGTTTGTGGCACACGGAGCGTCTACCTTGTATCCGCAGGTGGCCGCTTATGCGATCGAACAGATCGAGAAGGGAAGCGATCCCTCCGGCGCCAAACAGAAATGGCAGGATTTTGTGGGAACGGACTGGGATCAGATCGGCGGTTTGATTGAAGCGGGATTCTGCAAGATCAACACAGACACCGAAAACCGCCAGACCTTTTTAGCAGCTTTATTGGGCGCCGTCAACACCAACAGCGCCAAGATCGACATTCGCTGGTATGACAATGTTTGTACCGATGCGTTGACAGCCAGCTATTTACAGAAGTTGATTATGGCCGGTGATTATGGCGTGTGGCACGAACCGAAAATCGATGTAAACAAATTCAAGTTCGATCTGCACCTGAGCTTAGCGGAGGCTATTGGAAAATAACCGTCAGGGCGCTTTGTCCTGACTCAGTTTCAATACGCGCAGACGTTCTTTCGACGTTAAAGACGAATGGATTAGCAGCGCCCGGTTCAGCGAGGCTTCGTTGCGGTAAAACTTGTCGAATTGGGTAGAATCCAATTCGATGGATTCGGTGGATAACTGCGAATACACCGCCGGTGTCAATGTATAATGGCGGGCCTCATAAACATCCTGATTGAAGACATTCTGCAGGAAAAATAACGCCACAAATGAAATCAGCGCGGCGATTATCGGCGTGGACAACCATCCCATCACAATCCGTCCGATCACTTTATATCGAACCTGTCGTCCGCCCTGAACCAGCCCGATTCCAAGAACAGCACCTATCACCACTTGCGAACTGGAGACAGGAACCAGAGGGAGGGATGGCAAGCCATGGCTTTCGAGAAAGCTCTTTAATCCCTGTGAAGCAAACAGGAATAGAACGATAGATTGAGCCAGAACCGCCACAAGTGCGGATTGCGGCGTCATTTTTACCACACCTTCCCCCACCGTCATCATTACTTTTTTGGAGTAGGTTCCAATCCCAACCGCAATAGCCAAACCACCTAATAAGAATAATTGTTGTGTTGACGTGATGGTGTAACCAAAAACCGTCCAGTTGTGGAACGGCGCTACTGTGACAAAGACGCCCATTACGTTGGCGATGTTATTGGCGCCCAGCGAGTAAGCGCCGAACGCACCAATCAGGATTAATCCAATCCGCGTATATGCATCCACCCGAAACATGTGTACGGAGACCTTCCGGGATAATTTTCGCATCAAAACAAAAAGAACGTAGGCAAAGAAGGCCGCCAGAATTGGACTGGTCACCCAGGTAGAAGCAATCTTTCCCAAAGTACGCGGGTCGGTGACGGTTCCCGAAAAGAAATTCCAACCCACAATAGCGCCCACAATGGCCTGGGACGTTGAGACCGGCAAGGCCAGGCGCGTCATAAAAAACACAGTAAACGCTGCTGACAAAGCGACCATAAAGGCTCCCGCAATCCGGTTCACTGATCCCAGTTTGCCCAGCGTTTCGGTGGCACCGGCTCCTGAAATGAAGGCTCCCAGAATCACAAAAACACTGGCAATGATGGCCGCTGTACGGAATTTGACCATCCGTGTTCCCACAGCGGTTCCAAAAATATTGGATGCATCGTTGGCACCCAGCGACCAACCCAGGAACAGACCGCTGGATAAGTAAAACAGCAACAGCATCTATTAAACCGAACGCTTGATCGTGTAAATGGCTAACCGGTCGGCAACATTCTCGGAAAGATCGGCAATGGAATCAATATGGTGCGCAAAATCCCGGAGATGCAGTTTTTGACTGAGATCCATGTCCGTGGCAAAGATTCGCCGCTTTAGCCGGTCAGCAATCTTGTCTGCTTCCTTCTCGTAATAATACACTTTATGGAGATAATCGCGGACACCAATCGGATTCCGCATAAAGTTCCGGATTGCGCCAACCATTTCTTCAAGTGCGTTAACAGCATATTCCGTGACCTGTTCAAAATCATCGTGAAATTCGGAGTTTAGCGCCGGAGTCTCTACCGAGATGTCCACCAGGATTTCTTTCGCCCGGTTGATTACGTCATCCGTATTCTCAAGAAGCGCTAAGACATCGCCGCGGGATTCGGGGATCAACGTTTCACCATACAATTGTTGCTCGATCTCTTTCCGCAGTACATCCGCCCGGCCTTCCAGTTTGCTGATATTCTTTAAATGATCGTTAAATTGTTCAGGGTTGTGGTTGATGTAGGCGGAGATTCCGTCTCTAAAGGCAATCCCGGACTGGCTCACTTCGTCCAGGAATTGATCCATCTTCATTTCCAATTTTTTTGTTTTTTTAAATAAAACCGCCATGTGTCACCTCTTGGTTTTCCACTGTTGATACGGATGCCGTACCAGATTAATGTTTAAATATTTGGGATCGCTTGTGATCTCTTCCCCAATCCAGGGCGGGTGTTCAAAGGATTCCTGCTCGCTGTCCAATTCAATTTCAGCAATGACCAAACCCGCATTTTCACCGGAAAACAGATCCACTTCCCAACGATGTCCGGCAAAATCGATTTCATATCGTGTTTTGAAAATTTGGTGTTTCTCTCCAACCATTTCCAATAATCGTTTTGCATCTTCGATAGGAATCGGATATTCCAGTTCAATGCGTTTCCGGATCGATTCGGTCCGGGCTTTGATGGTCAATGCGGCTCCCGATTCGGCACTCCGAACCCGCACCAGTCGATTTTGATTTTCACTAAGATAGCCCTGGCAAATCGCTTGTCCGGACAGGTGTGTTAGGAATTCGGCGTCGGGTACGATGAAACGACGTTCAATCTCGAGATAATGTGATTTAGTTGGCATGAGTGTAAAAAAATCCGGACAAATTTACGACGGTCGGGAGACAAGTGTCTTGTTGGTCAGGAAAATCACAAAAAGGAGCAGACTGGAAAATAATCCAGGGTAAAACGGCTCAAGTCCAAAATGACTCGGCCAAAGAAGACGAATAATCCACCAAAGTAATGAAATAACCGGTGGAACGATTAGCAGCCAAGTTGCGGCGCGAGCCGATAATCGAATCGGCGTAAATGTGAGCACAAAAGGAAGCAGCAATCCCGGAATAACCAACGATCCAATCACGTACCAAAGTTTGACGACTGAAGGAATCGTCCAGGCCAGAATGACAGCCAAAATCGCGGTGATGATCAATCCGGTTCTCACACTTCCAATATGTTTGGACGCAGGGTCTTCATTGGAATAACCTTTTAAATCATGTCCAAATGTGATGGCGCTGATCAGCCCTAACGAATCAACGGTAGACATGAGTACGGCGAGAAGACTCACCAGAAACAACCCAAAGAAAAAGGGCGGGAGCAATGATTGCCCAAACAATGGAAAAACAAACAACGGTTGGTTGGTGGTCAGGGTTGCTTTGGCATAGAGTCCGGTAAATAAGGTGAGCATGTCAAAAATGAACCAGAACAAAACGGACCAGAAGATGCCCTTGCGCGCTACCCCGGGTTCGCGAACCGCGGCACAGCGCTGGTAAAAGCCGGGGTCAACAAATGTCCACAAAGCGATGAAGAACCAGACCAAAATATATCCAAAAGAATTTCCGCCAAAGGGCCGGCGATGCATTTCCGGGAGGGACGACCAAATCTGTGCAGGACTTCCAAATCGGTGCCAGGCAAAGATAATGATTAGTATGAAGCCCAAAAACATGAGCAGGAACTGAACCATATCGGTGCGAACCACAGCGCCGAAACCGCCAAACCAGATATAAAGAACGGAGACCAAAGCAGCCAGGATAATCGCGGGTAACAGCGGAATTGGAAACAGGAAGTGGAGAAGGACACCGATACTTAAAATGTAAGGAGCAGGAGAGGCCAGGAGAATAATGTAAATCGAAGAGATGATCCGTGCCGCCGGACCGGCTGTATGATCGAAATGATCGGGAATGGACCGGAATTCAAACTGCCGGACACGCGGCGCAATCCACCAGGCAAAAAGTAGGGCAAAGATGTAATAAGGAAGTCCGAAGATGAACCAGGTTTGGATGCCGTAAAGATAAGTGTTTTCACCCACGCCCAGGATTCCGCCGTACCAGGTGGCGACCAATGTTGCGACAAATCCGGGTAATCCCAACCGCCGCCCTGCCAGAATGTACTGGTCCAGATTGCTGCGGTCGCGATGGGAGCGATAAAAGGCGCTTCCGTACAGGATCAGGACATAAAGCCCCAGGACAAACCAATCAACAGGAGCAAGTTTTGCCATTATATATGAGCAAGGAAAACCAGGATCGGCGCACCGGAAACACGGATTTTGAAGGACGATCCAAGGGCTTCATTACTGACACCATGGCTGGCCGAGTGCAGCGACTGGTGATTGAGCGTATACTTCAAACCGGATGTTGTAATAATCGCTTTCCCCGATGGATCAACCAATGAAACCTGTTGACCGGGTTTTGATGGAAAAGTTGCAGCCGTGGTTACGGCTTCAATTCTATAATGATCGGAGAATGCTTTAATTCGAATTCGATCGGCATACGCAAGCAAAAGTAAATAATTCGCCACTGAATGATCATCACGGTTTCCGAATGCCGACACCAGGTCGATAGATTCTATTTTCTGCTCAATGCACCACAATAAGGATTTCTCCAAATCAGACTTGTCCTGATCACTAAGAGGAAAAGTGTTTTTATCAGAACCCGTCTCTACAGAATCCATATCCCCTAGAATCACATCCGGTTCTTTGCCCAAAGATCTGATGATCCCGGCGCCGCCATCTACGGCAATTCTTGTGTTGGCATTCCGGATGGCATTTACAGGAACAGAATGGGTGGGCGCCGGTCCGTTGGCTGCCAGCACAACCGGGGACGGGTAAGCGTTAGTGGTCATTTTGCCGTCCAGTTGGAAGTATAGGTCTTCTTATATCCGGATTGAATGGACACATTGTACTGTTTCTTCATCAGAGTCATTTCTCTGATGTAATCGGGAGAATGGAAATAATCTTTCAACTCGCGCGATACCGGCAGAGCCATCGGCGCCGGTCTCCATAATTCAACATTTTTCGTCTTCCGATTGATGAGATGGCCTTCGGCGCAAGCCCAGCTGAGTTGGTCGATCTTTGTCCCGCGTCGAACCATGTCCGATAGGGCAAACAATTGTCCCTGTCGTTCCGGGGTAAGGAACAGACATTGGCGGCCATAAAACAATCCGGTGTGGAGGTAGTTTGGGATTAAGACCAATCCGTCCACAGACATCCGGCGTCCAACCCAATAGAGTAGTTCGAAAACCAAACGGCTGATACCCAATCCCGGAAAATCCTGCCCGGGTAACCGGGGACGATTTCGGGTGAATTTCTTGAGCGGATGTTGCAGCAGGAACCACTCAACGATCAGAAAATCATGCCGGGCTTCTTTCAGCGGAGCCAGTAAAGGCAATGTCAGACTTCCTTTGCGCATGACGATTTCAATGCTAAGGATTTCCTGAGATCCAAGATTGTGCACAATCTGAACCCGGTGCTGATAAGGTTCCTTCGTGTCCAGCAGTACTTTCCCATTCGGGAGCCCGGCATTTTGAAGATGATCCAATATCCCGAATTGTTTTAAGCCGAATGTGATTCCGCGTGTGCTGAACACACCCAAAAACCGGGATGAACCCCGACTAGAAGTTAAATCCTCAAAAAGCTGGGATTCGGTGTTCAGAAGTTCCGCATCATCCGGGATCATCAAATATTTGGATAGATGACGAGCCAGATTCCGGTATTTCCGCGGGCGGGGTTCCAGCAGCTTTT
Organism: uncultured bacterium; assembly: GCA_964549745.1. Classification (GTDB taxonomy): domain Bacteria; phylum Fidelibacterota; class Marinisomatia; order Marinisomatales; family J089; genus J089. The sequence goes on from CAZJWP010000098.1 coordinate 7,926, forward strand.
GTATGTCAGGCAGCATATTAGAATTTAATCGTTATCCCTCTAATTCGAAGTATGATTCCATTCGAGACAAAGATTAAATTACCCCGATATATTCTTATGACTCCTCGCCAATTTTCCAAGAAACTGCTGAACTTCGTTTTCCACCATCCCCGGTCGCTATTGGCCGGGACTTTACTTCTAACCTTAATCTTTCTCTGGAAAATTCCATCTCTGGTTCTTGATCCAAGCGTCAATTCGATGGCGCCTAAAAATCACCCGATCATGAAGACCATGCGGGAGATGGACCACTTATTCGGCGGTTCGAGTATTGTAGTGATTGCAGTTCAATCGGACAGTCTGTTATATCGTCCTGTACTTGAGAAATACATCGCGCTGGAAGATTCCCTGGAGAACATCGATCTGGTCGATCATGTCACTTCCTTGTATAACGCCACCACGATCACATCCAGTGCGGATGGTTTTGCCATCCGGCCCATCCTGACGGATTACCCGGACTCCAGCGCCCAGGTGGATTCGCTGAAAAAACACCTTCAGCCGCTACGGAACGTAGTGGGAACGGTCGTTTCTAAAGATTTTAAGATGATGAGTTTCATCTGCCGGTTAAAAACCACTTTTGAATATGATGAATTGGGACTTACCAAACATATTGAAGCGCTGGTTCATCAGTTTGAGGGACCTGAAAAGATTTATTACTCCGGTATGCCCATCACCCAGGCAGATGTCACCCAAAAGATGCGGCATGATCTGAAAGGCTTTTTGCCCTACGGCATCATCTTTATGATCCTGCTGCTCTCA
>CAZJWP010000099.1:0-2136 GCA_964549745.1 uncultured bacterium
GTAAATATCCGTTACATCCGGCACGGATCGCACGAACAGCAAATTGATCCTCCTCATACATACTGAGGACCAAAATCGGGATTGTGTTATTTACAATGCGAATATCCTTTAATAAATCCAAACCACTCCGACCGGGAAGATTGATATCCAGAAGGAGGATATCCCAATGGTTTTCATTCAATAGTGCCATGGCGGATTCGGCCGATTCCGCCTCACCGAATTCCACTGTAGAGATTCGATCTTCGATAATCCGCCTCAATCCCTGACGAAAAAGAGTGTGGTCGTCAACAATGAGGATTTTTGTCACTTTAGCTCAACCTCCAATATCAAGTTGGCACAACAACGGAAATGGTCGTTCCTCTTCCAGGAGTCCCCGAAATAATCAACCGTCCCCCAACCAGCTTTGCTCTTTCATTCATACCCAGAATTCCCAATGATTTTGAATTTTCAACATCGTTTTCGTCCAAACCGATCCCATTATCATGTACGGATAACAGTATGCCATTGTTGTTACTTGATAATTTCACATCAACTGTGGTGGCTTGTGAATGCCGGGAGATGTTGGTTAATGTTTCCTGAAAAATCCGGAAAAGTGATGTTTCCACTTCCCGGGGAAGACGCTCATCCCCGTAATTTATTTGTGAAGTATAAGTAATTGAAGTGTGTTTGGAAAAATCGTCCAATTGCCATTCCAATGCCGGTCCCAAACCCAAATGATCCAAAACCGCCGGGCGCAATTCAGTGATAATTCGTTTGATCGAATTAATCGAATTATTTATTAATTCGATTGTGTTTGTAAGTGGCTCAGCGATTTCCTTTAGTTCTGAATCTTTTGCTGTTTGCCGAATCGTAGACAGGTCGATTTTAACAACAGTCAGGATGTGCCCCAGTTCATCATGCAAATCTCTGGCAATCCGTGTTCTTTCTTCTTCCCGAACCTGCTGGAGATTCGCGGCCAGCGCCCGGAGTTTTTCGCTGGTGCGATCAATTTTTTCCTGCGCCAGTTTTTGACTGGTAGTGTCCCGAATAATGAGCAGGATTTTCTCCGCGCCTGAATCAATGATCCGAACTTCCCAATAAACCTTTTTTCCCTCGAATTCCATCCAAAGGCTGTAAATATCCGGATGATGCGATTGTAGGACCGTATGAATCTTTTGAGTAATCAACTTCAGATCTTTGTCGGGGAAAAGAACAGATAGCGGCTTATCAACAAAATGGTGAAAATAATCATCCTTTCGATCCAGATGACCATAATATTTCTGAATAAATTCTTTTTCAGGATCGATCTGGACAATTTGATCCGGAAGCGAATCAAGAATCTGAGAAATCCGCGCTTCACTTCGCTGTAATTTGGCGGCCATTTTGTGTTTATAAAGGGCCATCTCAATCGTGATACTCAATTCTGAATTATTAAAGGGTTTTAGGATATAACCATACGGGTCAGTTTCTTTTGCACGGGCAATTGTTTCTTCATCCGTAGATACAGTTAAATAAATGACCGGCAGATCAAATTCATTCTGGATTAGACGGGTGGTTTCAATGCCATCCAATTCACCTTCAAGCTGGATATCAACTAAGACCAAATCAGGTTGAATCTCCTGAATCAGTTTGACAGCATTTTCACCTTCAGATGCGAAACCGGCAAATTCAATATCCAGTGACTTAAACTGATATTCCAGATTTTTTATAGCAAATGGATCGTCTTCTACAATGAAAATTTTCATTGTCGATTATTTTGGCCGGTAGTGTGAGTGGTAAATTGCATTTAGTATAACAGGAAAATGTAACTCGATTTTCACGTCGAAAAAAAGTAAATAAAGGAAAACAGCATCCGGTTAGATTGAATGAATATTAACCGGGAAAGGATGCCATCCTTAAAACAAAAGTACGGGGCGCACGGCACAAGCCCAATAAACTAAAAACTAACGCTTTAAAGATGCCATCCGGTATCCCCGGATTGCATCTTCTCCAAGAATAGGATGCAATCTTTTCTTAAAGATGGCATCCTTAAAACAAAAGTACAGGGCACGCGGCACAGCCTAATAAGCAAAAACAAATGCTTTAAAGATGCCATCCGGCAACCCCGGATTGCATCTTTTCCAAGGATAGGAGGCAATCTTTTCTTAAAGGTGGCAT
>CAZJWP010000099.1:2236-8668 GCA_964549745.1 uncultured bacterium
CCCCGGATTGCATCTTTTCCAAGGATAGGAGGCAATCTTTTCTTAAAGGTGGCATAGGACAAACTCCCATGTCCCGGCAGCCAAAATTCGCAGTTCCTTTTCAGACCAGGCCTTATTTCCGAATTGATAATGAATCAATAGTTTTTACCTGGAAAAAATGAATAACTGCTTATGAGACCCATTCACATCCTGATCGCCGACGACTCCAAGTTGATCCATGATCGACTTAAGAAAATTCTTTCTTCGATTGATGGGATTAAAACAATTGATCAGGCGTACACTACCGACGAAACGCTTGAAAAAGTAACCTCTCAACAACCGGATTGGATTATTCTGGATATTTCCATGCCGACCACTTCCGGTTTGGAAGTATTAAAAGAGGTCAAACAAAAATTCCCTGAAATAAAAATTATCATTTTTACCAATTACCCGTCAGATCAATTCAAGGAAAAAGCACAACGGTATAAGGCGGATTATTTTTTCAACAAAGAAGACGGATTCGTTCAAATTCCCAAAATATTAAAAATGTTAAACATGGATGACAACTATATCAATCAGTTAATTGAACATGTGGCTGAGTCCATTGTCATTACAAACCCCTCAGATCTCCAGGCGATGGGTGTCATTCTCGACAAATTTGAAGAGATCACAAATTGGGTAAAAGAAGCAGGCGAGCCGGTATTGGTTGAAGCGGCGACGAAGATGATACAACTCGTGAAAGATATAATACTCGAGGATGTAGAGGACATTAATGTCACAATGGAAATCATCGGGAATACATTGACAGCTTTTCAGGCTGTGGTCCGGGACAACAAGAATGTTGACGAAGTAGAATTTCCGGAAGCGCTTGGGTTGTCGAATCCCGACCAGGGAAGATCGGAAGAAAGTGATCCTACCGAAACGAAAGGACTGTACCATCCGCATGGATTACCCGGACATGTGGATATGGAAGTATTTGCCGATTTTCTATCGAACCAGGAACAGGTTCTTGAAGATATCGAGGGTTGTGTTTTGGAAATCGAACAAACCGGCAGTGAGGAAAAAGTCAGCGAACTCAAGCGCATCCTGCACACACTGAAAGGTGAAGCCGGGTTGATTGGTCTGAAAGATGTGGAGAATCTGTGTCATCGGACTGAGGATTTTATGACCGCGAATGAGACCGGGTCGATTGTCGATCAGTTATTGGCTGTGAAAGACTGGCTCCGAAATGCTTTTGACAGATACCTCTGCAAAACGGATAACTTGGAATCCGTTGAAACTGTGCTGGAACTCCTTTCAGGTGATGTATCGGCTAAAGTTGTGGCAGAAAATGCCGAAAATAAAGAGGGAGACCCTCAAGCGAAAGAAGCCATGAAAACTGAAATGGAAAAACAGGATTCGGTTCAGGAAGAACCCACCCCGGTGGACGAGACACCTCAAGCACCGCCGACATCCTCTGAAAATGAACCGTTTACCGGTGATGTGGATCTGGTAACAGATTTCATCTCTGAGGCGAATGAGCATTTGGATGAAGCTGATAATTTGCTCCTCAATCTGGAAAATGATCCCGATGACTCCACGGCGCTCGATGGCATTTTCCGCGCATTCCACACATTGAAAGGCGTTGCCGGATTCCTTGATCTGAAAGAGATTGGAAAACTCGCTCATGAAGCGGAAAACCTGTTGGACAAAGCAAGAAAAGGAACGCTGCAGCTTTCCGGTCCTTCCATGGATATCACTTTCGAATCAGTTGATTCCTTAAAACGAATGATTGAGGCGCTGGGAACAGCAGTTTCCAACGGAATAATGCCGCCGGCGGAACCGGGTTTACAAAATCTGATTGACAGAATCGAAGCCGTTCGAAGCGGTGAAAATCCGCCGGAAAAAATTAAGATAGAACCGGAGGAAGAGTCCGGGCCGGAAGAAAAAGCGGACGTTCCCAATGAAACAGCTCCGGCTGTTGTTCCCACGCCTGCCAAAACAGCCTCCACAAAAAAACCTTCAGCGCCGGCCAAAAAAGTACATTTAAAAGAAACTTTAAAAGTCGACGCCCAACGGCTGGACCTTCTGATCGATACGATCGGCGAGTTGGTCATCGCGGAATCCATGATCAATCAATCCCGGGAAATCCAGACCATGGCTTCTCAGGAATTGACCAAACATATTAGTCAGATGGATAAGATCACCCGTGAATTACAAAATATGGGAACCGCGTTACGAATGGTCACGGTCAGGCAAACCTTCCAAAAAATGGCGCGGCTGGTGCGCGACCTGTCCAAGAAGTCCGGGAAAAAAGTGGACTTTGTGATGGACGGTGAGGATACCGAAATCGATAAAACTGTCGTGGATAAAATTGGGGATCCGTTGGTCCACATGATTCGGAATGCTGTGGATCACGGTATTGAAGATAACGAAGAAGATCGTGTGAAATCCGGAAAACCGGCTCATGGTCAAATAGAGTTGAGAGCATTTCATAAGGGCGGAAATATTTCCATTGAAGTGGAAGATGACGGGAGAGGACTTAATTCGGATGTGATTTTAGCCAAAGCGAAGGAAAGAGGATTGGTCAAGGAAGGTGAATCTCTTTCAGAACGTGAAATCTGGAATCTGGTATTGGAGCCCGGATTTTCCACGGCAAAGAAAGTCACAGAAATCTCCGGCCGCGGTGTAGGGATGGATGTGGTTAAGCGAAATATCGAAGCGTTGCGCGGTCGTGTTGAAATTACTTCCAAACCCGGAAAAGGAAGCATCTTTTCCATCCGATTGCCACTGACTTTGGCGATCATCGAAGGAATGGTTGTTCGCGTTGGAACCGAAAAATATATCATTCCAACACTCTCTGTAAACGAATCACTTCGTCCGGACCCTGATTCGGTCAATACAGTCTTTGATAAGGGAGAGGTTCTCACATTTCATGAAGAGTTAGTTCCCATTATTAGATTGGACCAGGTTTTTGACATTGAAGGCGCTGAACAAGATCCGACAAACGCCATTTTAGTCGTGTTCGATGCGGAAAGACATCGCGCAGCGGTGCTTGTGGATGAACTTCTGGGCCAACAACAAGTGGTCATCAAATCGCTGGGTGAGACCATGCAAAATATTATGGGACTGTCCGGGTGTACGATAATGGGTGACGGACATGTTGGATTGATTCTGGACATGGCAGGATTGATCAAGGTCAGCCAGGGAAATGATAATCAAACCGTTTATTCACAAGCAGTCTAAACAAATTAAGAATCAAGAGGATTGAAATGAGCAATCAAGATAATCAAACGATCACAGAAGTCGATTCCAAAAATTCAGAATCCATACTTCAGGAAAATAAGTACCTGACTTTCACACTTGGCGGTGAGGAATATGGTCTGGAAATCCTGACGGTGAGAGAAATTATCGGGATCATGAACATTACCGCGGTACCGCGAACACCTGAGTACGTACAAGGTGTGATCAACCTTCGCGGGAAGGTCATTCCGGTCATCAATCTTCGCAGGAAATTTTCGCTGGACGATGCCGACTTTACCGAGCAAACCTGTATTATCGTGGTCAACATTGACCAGAACGGTCATTCACTCATAATTGGCGTAATCGTCGACAGTGTTTCTGAAGTGTTGGATATCAAGGATACGGAGATTGAGCCGCCTCCCGCTTTCGGTGAAAAGGTTGACATCCGGTTCATCTGGGGATTGGCAAAGATCAATGATAGCATCAAGATTTTGCTGGATATTGAAAAAATCCTTTTATCAGAAGAATTGGAAGATATCGCAAAGAGTGTCGACAAATCTACGATATCCTGAAAGCTGGAAGTGAACAAGAGGATATAGAAATGAAGTATAAGACAAATAATTTGATTGGATTCATTTTGCTGCTTTTTTCTGGCAACACAGCAATTTTAGCCCAATGTGGCCTAACAATTTCCGGCTTTGCAGATTTTAGATACTCAATGCCTAATAGTGATGAAGAATCCAGTGGTTATGATGTCGGACAGATCGAGATCGATCTGGCTACCGGGATTGGAAAGTTTACCAACGTAGAAGCAGCACTGGCCTACGATCCGGATACCGAAGCATTCGGCTCCGGCGCTTTCATTATTGATTTTCATCTCTTCGGTAGTGCCGGTGATCATCTTAGATCTGTTGAAGGTCTTAATCATAGTGGAGTTTTAATCGGCCAGTTTGACGTCCCTTTTGGAATAGATTGGCAGGTCTATCCCTCCATCGATCGTAAATTGGTTTCTGGCCCGCTGGTAGTGGAAAACACCCATGACAGCTGGAATGATATCGGTGTTCAAGCCTACGTTGAACAACCATTGTATAACTTTGTTGCTTACAGTACAAATGGATTTGGTTATGAATATGAAGACAGTAACGGTACTCCAATGAAAGTCGAAATGAAAAGTGCACTGGGTGGCAGATTTGGATTTAAGCCCTACGATATGCTGGAAATCGGCGGTTCTTACGCAACTTTCAGAAATAAAGACGGCAAGCCCGATATGACCATGACCGGAGTAGATTTTCAATTCAACTACGAAAGTCTGGCATTAAAAGGCGAATATATTTCACATGTCCAAGGTTTGGAAACGAAATCCGTTTCCCATTCAGGATATTATGCCCAGGCTGCGTACGATTTCGGAAAATTCTTCTTGGTTGGCCGGCAAGGCATTTTTTCATCAGACATTGATAGCGAGGATTTGACGCGCACTAGTGTTGGAGCTGGTTGGGTATTTACAGAAGGCGCTGAAATTCGAATTGAGCAGCAGCTTAATTCGGAGAATGACGAGAGTTTAACGTTTATTCAATTGGTAATTGGATTTTGAAAAATCCAAAAAAAAAAAGGAGATAGGAATGAATTTCTTTAAAAACATGAAATTGGGTCCCAAACTGATTACAAGTTTTACCATTGTAGCGACTATTGTTGTTGTAGTTGGGCTCATAGGGATAAGGAGTGTAAATAGCTTAGCAAAAGCCGGAGACATCATTACCGGTGATAAAGTGCCAATTGCGAATGCTTCTATGGAAGCAATGATCTCCGCCATCTCAGCACGTGATGCTCTGGGAGAATTCCTTTTGTCATGGGACCCTAAAGAACTCGATGCCATTGAAAAAGAATTCGACCAGTATGTGTCAGATTACGATTTTTTTACAGATGCTATGATTAATGGTGCTGATCAAAATGGTTTGCATATAAATGCGGCCAAGAGTGATGATGTTCGGAGAAAAGTCACTGAAGCCAAAGAAATCCGTGAAAAAATCAAGGATGCTGCTGCTGCTTTGATGAAATCACACCGGGAACAGTTAATGAAATTAGATGACAACAAAGTCATTGCTAGCGAATCCAGCATGAAATGGATGGAATTGATTGATGAATATTCAAATAAATCAAATGAGGCCATGGACAAAGTGAAAGAACTCGCCGGACAACAGATAGATGAAGCTATGGAAAATGTGAATAATACCACGTCTTCAAGTATTACATATGTGGTTATTCTCATGGTACTTGGATTTCTATTAGCATTTGGTCTTGGCATGATTCTTTCCAAAGGTATTTCTGGTGGAATAACCCAAGTCGTGGATACGGCAAAAGCCGTATCAGAAGGTGATTTATCAAGATCAATTGAGGTGAACAGCAAAGACGAGATTGGTCTTTTAGCGGATATATTTAATTCGATGATGGACGCCCTAAGACGAAAAGCCGATGCTTTGCAAAGTATTGCCGATGGTGATATGACCGTTGAAGTACAAGCAGCATCCGAAAAAGACGTACTAGGTTCTTCATTAGTCCATATGAAGCAAACGATTGTCAATCTTGTTCAGGAAATTAACCAACTTGCTTCTGGTGCTTTAAACGGCAATTTATCTGTCCGTGGACGTGCGGATCAATTTTCCGGAGATTGGAAGAACCTGATCGTCGGTGTGAATGATTTGATTACTGCTTTTGTTACACCCATTAATGAAACCCGGACGGTCATGGAAAAAATGGCAAATAAGGATATACATGTCCGGGTGACCAGAGAATATAAAGGTGACTTCAATGATCTTAAAAACGATGTGAATCGCGCTCTGGAGAATTTTGATACAGCCTTACAGCAAACGAACAGTGCGGTTTCGCAGATCGCCTCGGCCAGTACGCAAATTGCGAGCGGAAGTCAGTCTATGGCTGAGGGGGCCAATGAACAAGCCAGTTCATTGGAAGAAGTCTCCAGTAGTTTGGAAGAAATGGCTTCCATGAATTCACAAAATTCACAGAATGCAAGTCAGGCCGCCAAGCTAGCTGAAAACTCTCAGGATAATGCAAACCGCGGTAACAAGGCTATGCAGAATATGAGCGGCGCGATTCTTAAAATTAAGGAATCCTCAGATGAAACGGCAAAAATCGTTAAAACAATTGACGATATCGCATTCCAGACGAATCTCCTGGCACTCAATGCGGCCGTAGAAGCAGCCCGTGCCGGCGATG
>CAZJWP010000100.1:0-8564 GCA_964549745.1 uncultured bacterium
TTCACAGGTGTGTTTAAAATAATAGCTGCTATCCTAAAAGGCGATTTTGCTGGCGCACTTACGGCTGCTAAAGAGATGTTCAAGGGCATGGTGTCGGGGATGAAGACCGCATTTACAGGTCTTTGGAATTTAATTAAGGGTGTGCTTGGGGCGATTTATACAGGTTTTAAACTCACCTTCACAGCTATCTGGACAATGTTGAAGGCCATCTTTTCAGGGATTTGGAGTATTGTAAAAAATGTGTTCTCTTTCATCTGGGATGGAATGTCTTGGGTGGCAGATGGAATGATTTCAATGGGCAGTACAATCTTTGATTCTCTTACTATTCCATTTTTAAAAGGCTGGGAATTAATCAAATCAGTATTCAGTGGAGTTTCTGCATTTTTTACATCTGTTTTTGAAGGTGTGGGAAATATTATTTTTGCTATGTGGCTGAATATTAAAACAACCCTTTTAAGCGGTTTTAATTGGCTGGTGGATAAGATAAATGGAATGCTTAATGCAGTAAACATGGTCACCGGAGTGGTAGGGATTCCAGCGATACCAAATATTCCAAAGTTGGCTGCAGGCACAGCCAATGTTTCAAATGACATGCTGGCAGTGATCCATAAAGGAGAAGCAGTCATCCCTGCGAAACAGAATCCCTTCAATCCGGCGAACATCACCAAGAATACCTTTAATCAAACCCGGGCCAGCCAAACCACCCATGTGGACAGAAGCATACATGTATCGGGCATTACAATCCAGGTGGGGAGTGGAAAACCGGAAGACTTTAAATCCAAACTCTTGGAAGTCTTTGAAGATTTAGCGGGCAAGTCTGAAAGAATAGAAGTGGCCATCCCATGACTCTGTCTACTGAATTAAAACCAATCCAAAACAACAATGCTTACATGGATGTTTCACTGGGCGGAGTTATTCTGCCTGTGCCGCCTAAGGCTATGAAAATCAAGCAGTCTATGAAGATTGATGAGATTGAGATCCCTGGCAGAAGCGGAAAGGTCAAGCAGCCCATTGGGTATGAAGACAGTGAAATTTCGCTTACAATGGAAATTCCAGCAACGTATGAAAATGGCAGAATAAAAGAAAAAGCACCTGACAGGTTCAAGATCATTCAAAATTTGTTCAGGAGCAGTAAAGATGCAAAACCCCAGGCGGTAGATATTGCGTCCACGCTCACTGAAACTTGCGGAATCAATCAGGTGCTCATTAAGTCTGTGGAAATATCGGATAGTACCATGGATCTGGTAACCGTCAATCTCACTTTATCAGAATATGAATCCATTGAAGTACAGCTCACAAATCTGGTACAAGAGTTGGAGGCAAAAGCGGAGGCGGAAACTAAAGGTGAGGAAGCCTTCGTCGGAGATGAGGATTTGTCTCAAGCCTTGGGTAGCCCTGAAAATGATTATTTATCCCAGCAGTACGAAGCGGGAAAGTCCAATGCCATGGGCGGTGAATTTGATGGTGAAACACCAAGTGAGGATATCGGCTGATGCAATACCCAGGCATAAAAGTAACGGTTAACGATCAGAATATCAGTCCTGTAGTCATTCGTTTTGAACTTAATAGCGGACTATATGACCAGATGGATTCAATGTCTCTTTCATTTAGGGATGTAGATAATACAATTGCATCCAAATTTGCTAAAGGAAACGCAATCAAAATCTCTTGGGGTTATGATGATGTTCACAATGAATTATTCGAAGGTGTTTTATCTTCAATAAACACTGAAAAAAAAGACGTCACTTTAAAAGCATTAGATTATTCTGTGGGATTTAATTCCATTTCCATTTCAAAGACTTTTGTGGATGAGACTGCTTCAAATATTTTGAAAACTATCCTTACGGAGTCAAATCTTACACTGGAGATTGAAAAGTCTGATTTGACTTACAAAGTGTTCCCGATCTTTAATGAATCAGCCGCTTCTATTTTACAGAAAATAACAAAAGATGTAGAAAAACATACAGCTGTTCCTCAAGTGTATTTCGCTCGCGGTAAAACATTCAATTGGAAATCTTTGGATATAACCATAACTCCGGTGATGAATTTTACAACCGGTGACAATATCGTTCAGTGGATAGAAGGGAAATCTCTTACTACGCTGATTGTTCCTGTATTCACTGGGGACATAGTGACTATAAATGAAAACGATTATCTGGTTGAATCAGCCATGTATAGATGGGATAGTGGTGGTAGGACGGTACTGGGAGTGTCTGCTATATGATTGAGCAAGCATTAAAGAAAATAATTGAGCGGATAAAACCTGATATAGGATTGTATGTAAAACAGCCTATTAAGGGGAAAGTGGTAGCCGTTCAACCGGATACATATACGTGTGATGTGCAGCCTGAAAATGAGAGCCATCCGGTCATTCCATTTGTAGAAATACTCACTGTTTGGGCAACTCCAACCACCAGGCTTTTGGCTTTACCTAAAGAGGATAGTATCGTAATTGTGGGTTTTTTAGATGGGGACAATACAAAACCGTTTATACAGGGGTTTGTATCTGAAAAAGGATTTTCCAATCAATTCTTAATTGAAAGTGAAACTTCCAGAATCTTTTTAGATAGCGATGGAACAGTTGAGATTGAGAGTGAAACAAAAGTAAATGTCAAAGCACCGGAGATTTTATTAGGGGAATCGGCCGCTGAAGCAATCATTAATGGAAACACATTCCAGTCACTGTTTAATGCTCACACGCACGGCACAGGTGTGGGTCCCTCGACACCGCCGGTGCAGCCCTTAAACGGATCGGAACTATCGGAGGTCGTCAAGTGCGTATAAGCCCTCACTTTCACTTAGAAGAATTTACCCGCTCAGAGACTGCTCATAAGAAAGGGATAAAAAACATTCCAGATGTGGAGCAGGTACAGAATATCATGGCTTTATGCAAAATTGTTCTGGAAGAAGTCCGAAAGTATTTTAGAAAACCTGTTTTTATCACCAGCGGGTATCGTTCCCCGGAATTAAACAAAGCAGTGGGTGGATCCCAATACTCCCAACATGTAAAAGGGGAAGCTGCAGATTTTGTGGTGAAAGGTACTCCGGTAAGCCAGGTATTCGAATATATCATTCAACAGAGTATTCCCTTTGACCAGTGCATTCATGAAAAGAAGGGCAACACGGAATGGATTCACATCTCCCACAAACGGAATCGCCGTGAGAAACTTTTTGCAGCTCCGGATGAAGCCGGAAGGATGGTTTATCGTGCCGTTAAATAAATCAAGTTTAGAATCTGCAATTAAGGCTGCCCTGGAAACGTCAGAAAATAAATCGGCAGATGAGACAGCGGAAGCCATCGCCGCGGCCATCGATGATTACATACGATCAATGACCATCACTGTAGCAGGGATAGCTACGGCAGGGACAGCAGTAGCGCAAATGCAAACAGCACCGGTAACAGCAACCATTAACTAAGAGGAGAAATAATCATGTGGAAATATGTAATCACCCTGGGTCAGGTCGCTTTCAAGTACCGGTCCCTTGTCCGGGAAACAAAAGAGGTTTATCAAAAATACCTGGCTGCTAAGAAGGATGGCAAGATCACTGTTGAGGAGATGCGGGGTATCACCGATGAAGTTTTCGATGTGGTGGCGGTTATAATACCGGCGTTAAAAGAGCTGAAAAACCGTGGGTAGTTCATCGATGATGCATGCCAATACGCAAAGTAAATCAAATGTAGGCTGATGTAGGCGGTGGGGATTATGGCGATTTTAGGCCAAGACCTGTATTTAGACGAATCCGGTGATTTGATGCTGAATCCATCGGGGGATTTATTTATCGTACAAGGCGCAGACTGTTTGCTGCAAGACCTTCGTCACCGGCTGGAATCATCTTACGGTGATGTATTTGGTCATGAGAATTTTGGTTCTGACTTGTTCCAGTATCTAGGACAATCCGACACCGAACTCAATCGTGCTCTTATCAAACGATCGGTTAAGACTGCGTTGGAAGAAGAAAAACGGATTAATCCCAATACCATCCAGGTGAAACTTTTGAAATACACACCGGAAGAGATCCAGGTACATATTTCCTTTATTCCCCTTGATAAAATTCATCCCCTCACGCTTCTCTGGGGGATTACCATTGATGAGTTGAGATCACTTAACTGATGATAAAAACATATACCGAAGTACGGGATGATTTAATTCAGGGCGTGGTGGATAACACTCCCATTACCAATCTTAACCCCGGTTCGGTTATTCGCACCATACTGGAGGCTATTGCCAAGGCGTTTTCAGATCTCTATAATTTGATTCACACCGTAACCCGGGCCGGCTTTATCCAGACGGCGGAAGGAAAGTGGCTGGATATGAAAGTGCGGGAATTAGGCTTAGAAAGAAAACAGGGACAGAAGGCTTCCGGCTATATTACTTTTTATAGAAACACGCCAAAGGATGAGAATATCACCATTCCTACCGGAACGATTGTAAAGACCGATAGAAACAGTGCAGGGGAAGAATACAGATTTAAAACAGGTGAGGATGTCATCTTACCTGCCGGTGAGATGAACGTATTTACACTTATTGAAGCGGATCAGGCGGGAAAAGAATACAATGTAGGTAAAGAGACTATTACAAAGATGACCACCCATATCCCAGGCATCGATGGTGTCATCAATAAGAATGTCAATGTTGGTGCCGGTTCAAGGAGCTGGCAGGTGACGGTGGGTACGGATGCGGAAACAGATGAAGACCTTCGCATGCGGGCGATTCATCGCTGGGATGAACTGGGCGTGGGGGGTACCGCCGATGCGTACCGAAGTTGGGCTTTATCGGTTCCGGGTGTCAAATCGGTGCAGGTTTTGGATGATTTCCCTTTTGGCCCCGGCACCGTGGGACTGGTGATTTCAGCGGAAAACGGCATCCCCACCCCGGAACTTCTTGATGAAGTTCACGCCCTGGTACAAAACCGAAAGCCCCTGACTGCGTCTGTTCACGTATTAAGTCCCAAAGTCAAACCTGTGAATATTGAGCTTATAGTAGAGCGATTCAGTTTATTTGAGTTATCGGATGTGGAAGACAGAGTCCGGCAGAAATTAATTGATGTAAACACCAAACTGATGATTGGCGAGCATTTGGTTATTGCTCGTATTGTAGCTGATATCATGCAGGTGGACGGGGTGTATTCTGTGGATATCATAGATCCAAAAGAGACCGTGGGCGCTGCACCCGATGAAATGATCCAGATTGACACGGTGACCGTGAGTCAGACCGTAAAAGGGCGCAGTTACCAGGACAGTAGTATTATTGACTCGGCCCAGGAAACAGCAGCGGGGGTCATTTGATGTTTGAATATCTCTGGTGGTTGTTGCCATCATTCATGAAGAAAGCTCTAAAAGGTGATTCTACTATCCGGGGACTATTACGTGTAATAGCAACAAGGTTGATGGATATAAAGACAGCGATAATGAAATCCCGCCTTACCCGGTTTTTTATTCCCACGGATACCGCCACAGATTTCTACGAGACGGATTATCCCAAGTATTTGAAGAAGCACGCCCTTGACAGAAACCTTCCCGAGGCTGATTTAAATGAACTTTTGATCGATCCCCAGATGCGGACCTTTTTAGGTACCAAGCAGGGGATGATATACTACCTGGGAATGATGCTTCCGGATATCCGTGTGGACTATATCTACGAGATTTCTGCTGATGAAATGAAATGGATACTTTTTTCAAAAAGAGATTTGGAAAGAGAAGCTCAATTCAACCGTTCGGTTCTGTTTTCATACCTGGATAGAGATCATCTTGATTTCGGGATATACAGAAAAACACGGATTTATTCAAAGGTGGATACCGCCTGGCCCGAGTTCCTATTCTGGGTGAAAGTTTATAATCAGATTAATGGAAATGGTACCTATACGGTTTATCCGGAAAGAATTATACTTGCGATCGACCGCTTAAAACCCGCTCATACCAGAGGATACCTGGTCTTCAATTTTCTTGATCCGGAAATTATTTATCCCTTACAGGGACAAGTATTCATTGGGAATACGATTGATATCACCGGAACCATCCGGCAACCGCTAGCCAAGGCCTAGGAAAGGGAATCGACATGCCAAAGAAAAAAATAGAAAAACATACCAGCCAGGTTAAACATCCCAAGGAACGCACGGAGATGGTGACCCCGGAAGGAATCTTAATCTGGGTGCCAGAGAAAAAAGTAGCGATAAAGGAATCCTGGGGCTGGAAAATAGTCCCTTGAGGAATGCATAAATATGAATACAACTAAGAGGAGATAAACAATGCCAGATACTGCAACAGTCCATGTATACGATGACGGTGTTCTTTTGGGATCACCGACGGTTGACGGTGTGGGGAATTGGGCTTTAAACAATGCCAATATCACCGCCGGCATGAGTGCTATTACGGCCAAGGGTGAAGATGCTGCGGGAAACCTTTCGGCGCAGACGCAAAAGAAGATCTATACCGGCAGTACCACTAAACCCACGTGCGATTTATTGGATGATACCGGACAATCTTCCACCGATAATCTGACCAATGACAACACACCACGGATAAGGGTCTTAGTGGGCCTGGATGCGGAAAAAGCGGCTTTGGGTATCGCCGTTGCCGGAACTTCAGTGGCTTCCCTTATCCTGGAACATTCTTCCAATGGGGGCACCACCTGGACACAGCTAGAGGCAAACACGACGCCCACTTTTGATGGTGCAGCATTATTCGAGTTTACCCACCAGATTACCACCGGGTTAGCCGATGGAGAGCACCTCTTCCGGGCAGCGTGGACGGATGCCAAGGGTAACCAGAGTGGCTGGGGTACAACCCTTTCGGTAACCGTTGACACCACCGCTCCGAATGCACCGGCGATTACCTCCATCAGCGATGGTCAGGTGTTTGTTGGAACAGCCGTGGACGTGAGTGGAACCGCTACGTAAGTAAGAAACCAAGTAACCACCAAAATAGGAGGGGCGGAAACTTCTTTCCGCCCCTCCATTACAAGGATGGATTATGGCCATACAAACCATTAATCTGGGTACGGCCGGCACCCCATCTGGGGATACGGTCCGTCAGGGTTTTAGCAAATGTAACGCCAATTTTAATGACCATGATAGTAGGATAGGATTGCTTGAATCCGGTAGTGGTGGAATCGCTACCCCCCTTAATGATGGCAAGGGGACAGCTATCGTAAGGATGGATGTGGATGAAGGGGGTGGTATCCTTAGAATTGAGACGACTAGTGGACTCATCTGGGTTGTGGAAGGACTCTTCACTATCTAAGATGGGTAAATAAGTGGATACATCTGAAGTCAAGGTTTATAGGCAAAATGGTCCAAGTCCCAATCCGACCAGTGATACCTTGTTGGGGACAGATACAAGTTTTCCAGGTGGAGTATGGAATATCAGTACCACGGGCTGGAGCGAAGGGCGCTATACGATTTATGCCCTTAGCTTTGATCTGGCGGGGAACCAGAGTGGTATTGAATCCAGAATGGTGGGGATTTTACCCTATCCTATGCAAATATCAGGACTCATATCATGGTACCTGGGAGAATTAGATAGTGTCCAGATTGGGTCCTTAGGGGGATAGATATGCATGAGGATCGTAATCTGTGAACCGAACCAAGTATTATTCTGGTATGCAACCAACCCTTGAGGATCTGGAATTTGATCAGGCTTCAAAAGAAGATGCCATTCGTTATAGAGCGTCGGATTTCTTTACCGATGGGGTGCTAAATGGTCTTCAGGTAAGTATTGAGAACAATGCCATCTACGTTCAACCAGGTATCGGGTATGTAAACGGTGAACGAATCCTGGTTACTAGTCCCGCCCTGGTCACGGATACAATTCAGGATGGGTTCGTATTTGTGAAATACATTCAAGTTGAATCCCAACCGGAAACACATTTTATCACCGGGGAACTCCACAATACCCGAGCAACCGATTCCTTTGAGGTGCTACTTACCGGGACTGATGACCCTATAATGAACGGATTGTTGTTAGCCGGGATCCAGTCGCAAGGTGTAGTAGATAAACGTACCTATATGGAACTCAAACTTTCCAACCCCGTGTCGGTTGATCCGCCGGTAAACCTGGCAGTTACCACTGGATTTGAAGCGGAAGTGACTTACACGTCGTAATTCTGGCGAGTGGTTTTAGTAAAGTACCAGGCTTAAAGAGTGCCTTTACCTAATCAAACGACGGTTAATAATCTCACATGGATCCATTGTAGTTGGGATCTATCGCCATCACCATCTGTCGAGTGTTATATAATTGAATTGGTCCCGCTAATTTATGATTCGATTTCCGGGGTTGACGTTCCCCGGCCGGAACTAAAAATCACTGCTAAAACGGAGCGGGATTTATCGACGGGAGAGATACCCACCGGTTACACGTTCCATAATCTTCAACCGAATGTAAAATATCGGGTACAGGTAGCGGCCGTAGATAGGTTTCATAACCTTTCACCGATTGTGTCGGCAGAAGTGATTTCCGGTGGAAGTTTCCCGGCCTTGACAGCTGGTGATATCACGTTAAATCCATTATTGCTTCATTTGAATGGTGTCTCTGTATCCTGGAATGTAAACAGTGCCGTTTTGGATGT
>CAZJWP010000101.1:0-8341 GCA_964549745.1 uncultured bacterium
ATTTCGAACCGATCCTTTTTCAGTGATGCTGTCCTGAATGGAGTCCCACGGGAAAATCCCGTGGTACCTTGTAAATGACGTCCATAAGGGCGACATCCCGATCGGGGGATGATTAAAAAATGATTCAACCACGGCCATAGACCGTGGTTTTCTCTATATCGGGATAAATTATTCGACAGTGACGCTTTTTGCCAGATTCCGTGGTTGGTCCACATCGCACCCGCGAATAACCGCTAAATGATAGGCCAGCAATTGTAACGGAATGGTGGCAATAATCGGAAAGATTTGACGGTGTGTCGTCGGAATTTCAATTAAATAATCGGCCAGCTCTTCCAAATCCTGTGTGCGTTTATCGGTGAGAATAATGGTCCGGCCCTTCCGTGTTTTTACTTCCTGAATGTTCGATAATATCTTTTCATATGTCGAATCATGCGGTGCAATAAATACAACCGGCATCTTTATGTCGATCAGGGCGATTGGTCCATGTTTCATTTCTGCGGCTGGGTAACCTTCAGCGTGCAGGTAGGAAATTTCCTTTAATTTCAGCGCGCCTTCCAAAGCCACCGGAAAATTGAGTCCTCGTCCCAGGTATAAGAAATGTTCAGCTAAAGCATTTTCACGAGCCACTCTTTCGATCGGCTCGCCGTTTTCCAAAATTTGTTTTACCATGGATCCCATGGAATTCATGGCCCCGGCGAATTTCCGTCCTTCTGAGGCCGACAATCCATTTCGACGACCCAGCATAAGAGCCAACAGGGTCAGGATAGTGACCTGGGCTGTAAACGCTTTTGTGGATGCGACCCCTATCTCGGGTCCGGCGTGAGTGTAAATCCCGCAATCTGTTTCCCGGGCAATACTGCTCCCCACCACATTACAAATACCAAGTGTCAGGGCGCCTTGTTCTTTCGCCTTGCGTATCGCAGCCAAAGTATCGGCGGTTTCACCGGATTGACTGATTGCAATCACCACCGTATCACCGTCGACAACAGTCCGTCGATAACGAAATTCGGAGGCGTATTCCACGTGCACCGGAATTCCGGCATATTGCTCAAGTAAATACTGACCGATTAAACCGGCATGCCAGGATGTCCCGCAAGCCGTAATGTAAAAACGGCTGGCATTTTCAATTCGGTCCAGGTAATCCCGAATTCCACCCAAGTGGGCGGTACCTTCTTCGGGATCCAACCGACCGCGCATGGTATCCATGATGGTTTGTTCCTGTTCATGGATTTCCTTAAGCATGAAATGGGGATAATTCCCTTTTTCGATTTGCTCTACTGACCAGTTAAGTTCAGTCACCGTCGGTTTAACGGATTGATTATCACAAATCTTCTTGATCTCATAACCGTCCGAATTTAGGGTAACCATCTCTCCTTCCTTCAGATACACCACATTTCGTGTGTGATCCACCAACGGGGAAGCATCACTCCCGAGGAAAAATTCGCCATCACCAATTCCAAGCACCAGCGGACTCCCCAATCGCGCTGCAACAAGCTGGTTGGGATTTGAAGCATGCATGGCTACAATTCCGTAAGCGCCGATAACACTTTGCAGAGCCTGGCGGACGGCTTCACTAAAGTCCAGATTCCCTGAGCTATAAATATGACTAATAAGCTGAACCAAAACTTCACTATCCGTTTCAGTTTTAAAGACTACACCTTCTTTTTCCAGTTGTGATTTTAATATTTGATAATTTTCGATTATACCGTTATGGATCAGTGCGGTTTGCCCGGTGGAATCAATGTGCGGATGAGCATTGGTGTCATTGGGTTCTCCATGCGTTGCCCATCGCGTATGCGCCATACCTACCGTTCCGGTGATGGGCGCATTTTTCACAGCAGATTCCAGGACTTTCACCTTTCCGGTCCGTTTGACCACCTGGATGTGGTCAGAATTAAATATCGCCAGACCGGCGGAATCGTATCCACGGTACTCCAGGCGCTTTAAACCCTGAATTAACAAAGGCGCTGCGTTTTTATTTCCCAGATATCCAACTATTCCACACATAAAACACTCTCCATGTTAAAAGACCCTATAATTTACTCCCATTCAATGGTTCCCGGTGGTTTACTCGTGACATCCATCACCACACGATTTACCCCGGCCACTGAATTGACAATTTCACTCGACAGCTTTCGAAGGACATGATCCGGTATTGCAAACCAGTCCGCCGTCATGCCGTCGATGCTGGTTACCGCCCGTAGTGCGATAACATTATCATAGGTACGTTGGTCTCCCATAACGCCCACCGTTCGAACTGGGAGCAATGCTGCAAAGGCCTGCCAAATTTCCGTATACAAACCCTCCTCATGCAGAACGCGCATAAAGATTTCATCGGCATTTCGGAGAATATTCAACCGATCCTCCGTGAGGGGTCCCAGAACACGTACAGCCAGCCCCGGACCCGGGAATGGATGCCGGTTGATCAGAGATTCCGGTAATCCCAATTCCCGCCCAACATTCCGAACTTCATCTTTGAACAGATCCCGGAGTGGTTCGATCAACTCGAGATCCATGTTTTCAGGAAGCCCGCCCACGTTGTGGTGCGATTTAATCACGGCCGCCGCGCCGCGTCCGGCATTGACACCGCTTTCAATTACATCCGGGTACAACGTTCCCTGTGCAAGAAAGTCTACCTTCCCAAACGCTTTGGAAACCTTTTCGAATGAACGAATGAATTGATCCCCGATGATTTTCCGTTTCTTTTCCGGATCGTCCACATCTTTCAAACGGGACAGGAACACTTCCGACTCATCCGCCAGGTGGATATTGACGCCCAGTCCGTCTTTCAAGGCAGCGACACAATCTTTGGCTTCATTTTTCCTGAGCAACCCGTGATCAATCATCACGGCCACAGCCTGTCCGCCAATGGCGCGATGCAATAAAGAAGCCGTCACCGACGAATCCACTCCGCCGCTAACCGCCACCAATACGTTGCGATTGCCAACTTTTTCACGAATGATCTTCACCTGATCCTGGATGAAATTCCCGGGTGTCCAGTTTGAGGAACACTTGGCTATGCGAAAAAGGAAATTCCTCAGGATGGTCTCACCTTCTAAAGTGTGAACTACTTCCGGATGGAATTGGATTCCAATCCGTGTATCGTCTTCATTGCCAATTGCGGCAATGACCGAATTCGACGTTTTCGCCAAAATCTTCCAATTCTCAGGAACAGAGCCAACCCGGTCTTTATGACTCATCCAAACCTGG
The DNA here is from genome assembly GCA_964549745.1 of uncultured bacterium. Classification (GTDB taxonomy): domain Bacteria; phylum Fidelibacterota; class Marinisomatia; order Marinisomatales; family J089; genus J089. The sequence continues at coordinate 3,211 of CAZJWP010000101.1, forward strand.
GTTTGGGATGTTACATTTCGGAATAAAACGTTGGGATCTGTGATATCAATATAAGCAGTTCCGTATTCACCGCTTCCCTCTGAGATGACCTTCCCGCCCAAATGCTTTGCCATGAGTTGCATTCCATAGCAAATTCCCAAAATCGGGATCGGAAGCCGGAGAATGTTGGGATCAATTTCCGGGGCTCCCGGATCGTTTACACTGGATGGTCCGCCGGATAGGATGATCCCCTGCGGATTTTTACTTTCCAGTTCCGAAAGAGTTATTTTATGTGAGACAATTTCAGAAAAGACATGCTGTTCCCGAATGCGTCGCGCGATGAGCTGCGTATACTGACTGCCATAATCCAGAATGACAATCCCGCCAGTGTACATCAATCGTTCAAACCCCAAGTATTAAGTTCGTCTAAAAATGCATCATTTGTCAGTTGGTAATGGATCGGTGTTACCGTCACAAATCCCTGCTCCAAAAGGACATTGTCCGCATCATCAGCTTTAGACGGATCCACGCTTTCACCGGTCATCCAATAATAGTGTCTTCCACGTGGATCTTCACGCTCTTCAAAGCGGTCGTGGAAAAACACATTTCCCTGACGCGCGACCTGGATACCCTGAATCTCGTTTTGGGCAATATCCGGCACATTGACATTGATCAGGGTTCCCCAGGGCAGTGGATTGTTCAATACTTTTTTAGCCAAAATTCGGGCGAAAGCCTGCGCTGTTTCCCAGTGTTTTCCGCGGAAACCTTCCAGGCTAATAGCCATCGATTTGATTCCCAGCATTGTCCCCTCTGTCGCTGCCGATACCGTACCTGAATAAATGATATTATTACCCACATTCGCTCCTGAATTAATCCCGGAAATGATTAAGTCCGGCTTTCGATCCAAAAGCGATCTAACAGCAATTTTAACACAATCTGCCGGTGTCCCGGTGACCGCAAAACCGGTAAATCCGCTGCGCCGCGTGACCGGTTGTGTGCGAATGGGATCGGCAATGGTAATAGCGTGTCCAACCGCACTTTTTTCGGAATCGGGCGCCACCACAATGACATCCCCGATATCAGTCATGGCTTCCCAAAGGGCATAGATTCCAGCGGCAAATATCCCATCATCGTTTGTGATCAGGATATACGGTTTAGTTGCCATTGAGCATACCCATTAATTTTGCCAGTGTGGCTTTTAATTCCCTCCGCGTAACAATATGGTCCACAAAACCTTTTTCCATCAAAAATTCGGACCGTTGAAATCCATTCGGTAAATCCTGGCCGATGGTCTGTTTGATTACCCGCGGTCCGGCAAAACCGATAAATGCACCCGGCTCAGCTAAAATGATATCACCTAACATTCCATAACTTGCCGTAACACCTCCGCTTGTGGGATCGGTTAACACCGGAATGTAAAGTCCACCCTGTTCGGAGAATTTGGCCAAATATGCGCTGGTCTTAGCCATTTGCATTAATGAAAGCGCACCTTCCTGCATTCGGGCGCCACCGGAAGCACAGACCAGGATCAGCGGAGTGTGATGGGTGGTTGCAAATTCGATCAAACGAGAAACCTTTTCACCAACAACAGAACCCATGCTTCCACCGATAAAACCAAAATTCATGATTCCAAGTGCAATCGGGTGTTTTTCTAATTTTCCCTCAAAACAAAGAATCGCTTCGCCGGTTCCGGTTTTCTTCTCCGCTTTCTTGATCTGATCGGAATAATTCCGACCTTCCTTAAAATTCAACGGATTTCCGGAATGGAGATCGTCAAATAATTCGGTTTCCGATCCTTCATCCAAAAGCAAATCCTTGTACATCTGCGGTTGAACCCGAAAATGATATTCACAATGGTGGCAGACCGAATAAGCCTTATCTAATTCCGGTTTGTAGATAATCTCGTTACAGGACGGACATTTAATCCACAAACCGTCGGGAATGTCCTTTTTGCCCGAATCCAATAAATTTTTCTTTTTACGTACGAACCAGCTCACCTGGCCCCTCCCTTTTGATTATGAAATATTTTTAACCAAAACCAACGCATCTTCACCATCCGAATAATAGTGGGGAATCTCTGCGTGTTGTTGAAAACCTTCATCTAAATACAGTTGAATCGCCGGCCAGTTGGATCGTTTTACTTCTAAATGTATTTCCAGATTTTCAGGCAATGCATTTATGTACGATCGAAGGAATTTCTTCCCCCAACCACGATGTTGCCAGGGTCTGTCGATGGCAAAATTCAGAATATGTACATCGCCAGCTTCTTCGCGGGCGGTTAAATAACCAATCAGGTTTTCCTCAAGTTCTATCACCCAGGTACTCATCTGATTTACGCCAAGTAATACACCCAAAAGTTCATCTTTTGACCAAGGCTCTTCGAATACATTTTGTTCGATACGATGTATGGATGTCAGGTCATAAATGGTTGCCGGTCTAATCTTCATCACTCAGTGTAGCTTGAAGGTTGCAATATACTCAGGCGTTAATTCAAATGCATCGGATATGTGACGCGTTTCAAAGTCCCGGGCAGCCAAAGCGCCGATGGATCGAACGGTAGGTTGAACGCATAATCCATTCGAAGGTGTTGGCAATTCTTTTCCGCCAAACCAATAGACAACCGGAACAGTTCCATCCCGGCCTTTTAACCAGGAATCCATGGATTCAATCCTGGCCTGGTTTACAGCTTCCCAGCGATCCGAATCCTTTTCCCACTTCTGTATATAAATCTGATTGCCATGTGAATACAACAGGGTGACCAGTTGCTTTTCTTCCGTGTTGCTTGCTGTAACCAAACCTTCAAGTGTGGAAATAGGAATCAACGGTAGTCCGTGGCTGTAGGCCAGCCCTTTGGCAAAACTAAGCCCCACTCGTAATCCCGTAAACGAACCGGGACCGATAGACAGGGCAATTCCGTCCAAGTCTTTTATAGTCCACTGACTGTTCGTTAACAGTTGTTCCACAAATAAGGGCAATTTTTGTGCGTGCTGTCGTGGAATGGATTCTTCAATAACATCCACGATCTTTGAACCTTCCATTAAGGCGACACCACAAATTTCCGTGGCTGTTTCCAAAGCCAGAATCCGTCTCATACTCTGCTTAACCTGAAGGTGCGGAAATCCGGTCTTTCGGATATCCGATCAATTGCAATGGAAACCACATTGTCCGGCAAAAGTGACTTTATATTTTCTGCCCATTCAATCAAAGTGATCCCGTCTTCCGGATAGAGGTAGTTTTCTCCACCTATTTCCAGGAAATCCCGCGGAGATTCAATTCTATAGCAATCGATGTGATAAAGTTTGCGGCTGGTTCCCGTATATTCACTGATTAATTTAAATGTGGGTGAACTCACCGATTGAGTCACACCTATCGCTTCGGCGACGAATTGCGTAAACGTCGTTTTTCCTGTTCCCAACTCACCGTTCAAGGCAACAACTGTTCCGTTCTCCCAGGTGGGAGTCAATTCCACAGCCAACGCCCGGGTGTCGCTTAGCGATTCAATTTCTACGATTCGATCCACTTATTTGGGCTGCATTGTCACGACTGGCACCAACAATTCTTCAAGTGATATGCCGCCATGCTGAAAACTGTCTTTGTATAAATTCTGGTAACGGTGATATTGAGTCGGGTAAAGGAAATAGATGTCATCTTTGGCCACAAGGTAATTGGTTTGGAGTCCCAGATCAGGTAACCGATATTCCGCAGGTTTGCGAATCACCAGTGCCGATCGATCCTTACAGTTCAGGCTTCGGCCGTATTTGTACCGAATTCCTGTCGACGTTTCGCGATCGGCGCCAACAATAGCGCCGCGATTTACACGTAAGCTTCCATGGTCGCTGGTCAGGATTACGGTAAATCCTTTGTCCGCCAATTGTTTTAAAGTTCGGGAAAGCCAGGAATTCTGATACCATGTTTTAACGGTGGACCGATATCCCGATTCATCGGGAACCATCTCCATCAATACTTCGGATTCGGACCGGCGATGTGCCAGGATATCCACAAAATTAACCACCAGTGCCAACAGGTCCACATTTAAGTATTCTTGTAAACGATTATCGAATTTCTGACCTTCATCCGCTTTCCAAATTTTATGGTAGTGCTTCGATTTCCCGGACAGTCCAAGTCTGGAAAGTTGATCCGTAAGAAAACTTTTTTCCAGACGATTCAGGCTGGGTGCATGTTCGGTGAAAGCTTTCAGCTGGTCCGGATATTTTTTGGTGAATTCATCGGGATACATGCCGCTGAAAATGGAATTCCGGCTGAATGGCGTGGCCGAGGGAAGTAGCGACCACTGATAGGAAATTGTCTGGTTGAAAAGGGCGCCCAGATCAGGTTGCAGGGTCATGAAGTGGTCGAGTCGCATAGAATCAATGACAAGTAGACACACTTGCTTTCCGGTATCCAAATGCGGTTTAACGAACGTTGGAAAAATATCGATAGATAAAGGTGGATGTTCATCGGAATGAAGCCATTCCGGATAATGTTGAATAAACCAGGGCAGAAATTCACGGTTTGCTGATTGGACTTGTTCGCTTAAGATGTCACCCAGCCCGCTATCCTGGTGTTCATCGAACTCCAATTGCCACTTCACCAAATTCCGGTGGATTTGCCACCAATCATCCGAGGTTTCCGCTGAACGGATATCCTGTTCAAGTCCCTGGAAAGCCTGTAAGAATCCGGAAGTAGCTTTCTCGGCACGGATTCCCGATTTCTCCAACACCTGCTTACATGCCATAAGAATTTGAGTCGGATTGACCGGTTTGATCAGGAATTGGGCGACTTTTTCATAGATCGCTTCATCCATGAGCCATTCTTCTTCACTCTTGGTGATCATGATGACCGGTAAAGCCGGACGGACCGATTTGATATCCCGAAGTGTATCCATGCCATCAATCCCCGGCATGAATTGATCCAGCAAGACCAGATCAACAGGCTGTGATTTGATTATCTCAACACCATCAGGCCCGTTCGTTGCAGTTTGCACACCAAAGCCCTTTTCCTCAAGGAACATTCGGTGTGGCTTCAGATGATCGATTTCGTCATCGATCCATAAAATTTGTCCGCGTGTTTTATTCATTTTTCAGGGGTGGAAAGTACTCCAAAGTTACGGTTTTCTTCATGGGATATTTAGAGAGATAAACGCTCCTATTTA
>CAZJWP010000102.1:0-8196 GCA_964549745.1 uncultured bacterium
ATGGATGAGAGATAGGCATATAGATTGGCCATATCGCGATCTGTTAAGGTCGGCCATCGCAATTGTTTTTCAATCCGTTTTTCATTCATTACCGGAGCATGGCTCCACATTAAAGCCGTCAATGCTACCGGAGAATCCAATCCTTCAATCTGATCCAAACCCGTGTCGGCCACCCGGTTCCCGGACTGATCTGGTGAATGGCAATCCTGACATCTTTTTTCACTGATTAATTGTTGGCCATGTTGAGGATCGCCGGGAGTATCTTGCATTTTCAACCAATATAAATAAGAAATAATATCCCGTAAGTCACCACTCTCAAATTTAGGGATTTCTATGTTATGGTCTTGCATTGATTTCCACATTTTTGGACCATGATTCCAAATCTGACCGGCAAAATCCAATATGGTATAGTTGAAATCCAAATCATCGAAACTGGGTCCAATATTTCCACCGGAACCATTCACGCTGTGACATTCCAGGCAACCCTTTTCACTTATTTTCACTTTCCCTTTTTTAACATTACCAAGGGTATAAGAATCTACTGGAAATTTAGTGGGATCCATGAAGGATTGGATTCCGGTGGCAATGTCCACGATATCCCCTTCATAGAATTCCGGCCTATCAATATGATTCTCTTCAAAAAGAGGCATCATTTCCGGGCCATGATTCCACATGGCTTCGACGAGTTTCATGGGATCAATGAATTCTTTTTTTGCGCTAATGTTAGGACCAAGCTTGCCACCTTCCCCACCAAACATATGACATTCAAAACAGTCCATGGAATGCAATAGTTTTCGCCCCCTGAAGGCATTGCCGCTCTCACCACGATACCGCATAAATATTAAATAATCGATGAGCGAGGACATTTCATCCTTTGTAAGCGAAGGAAATTTCTGCCCCGTGGTTTCCATTTTCTTTTGCATCCTCGGAAAATGATTCCACATCTTCGCCGCCAATTCGAGGTTCGTCCCGTAAAATTTTATTTTACCTAAATCCGGCGCCTCGTCGCCACCCTCTCCATTAATTGAATGGCAGTTAATACAGCCTTTATGGGCAAACACATCTTTGCCTATATACTGGGAACCGCCATCGTCATCTTGTGCCTGAGAAAATATTGGGAACGAGAATAAAAAGATACAAATGCATATAAAGGATAATAAGTGTTTCACATCAGTACGGTTTACTTGTTTCATTACCACTCCTTTATGAAAGGCCCCCGGTCAAGTGTCATAACCGGTGTAAGCCGATTATGAGAGATGAATAGAGAAGTTGCTCGTCAAAATCTTAGCACGTTTTTGATTACCCTATTTATTGATCTCCCTGTACCTTTAATAAAAACGCATAAATATTTATCATATCTTCGCCACTTAAATTCGGCCATGCCAGTACTTTCTCGGCGGCCTTTTTCTCCATAACAGGAGCATGATTCCACATAATTTGTGCCATCGTAACACTGGAACCCAATCCGGTTTTCCGGTTAATTCTGGATACTTTTCCATCGGGTTTAATGGTATGACAATTAATACAGCCCCTGTCTTGAAATGTACGTTTGCCAATGATCGGATCACCGGGTTTATCCGTAAAACCTAAAAAATATAAATACGCGATTAAATCTGCCATTTCCGCACCCTTGAATTTGGGCCGCGTAATATTATTTTTTGCCATCGTACTGGACATCTCAGAACTGTGGTTCCACAGAATTCCGGCAATATCATAGACGCTGTAGTCCCACGTTTTTTCCCCAAGATCCGGTCCCAGATCATTACCAACACCATTAATCGCATGACATTCCGAACAGCTTTTCGCCTGATAAACTTGTTTCCCCTTTTGCGGATTTCCAGGCGATTGGTAGACACGGGTTTTCTTCGCGGCATGACTGGCCGACCGAATAAAAGCCTGAAGATCGGCGATTTCACCTTTTTCAAAACGGGGGCGTTGCAACCCGATTTTTGACATTTTATTATCCATTTGAGGTCCATGATTCCATAAAGCCTGGGCAAGGTATAATGGGGAAATGTATTTTTCCAGAGAATCCAGTTGGGGCCCGAAACTTCCTCCCTTATTGGCGACGGAATGACATTTAATACAGCCCTTTTCCTCAAATAATATATTGCCGGTATTAGGATCGCCCGGTTTACCCAAATACCTTAAATAATAAATATAAGCTAATAGATCGGAAAATTCCATTTCGGTGAATTTTGGAAAAGGCTGATCAATATCCCTGAATTTTTGAAGCATTTTCGGTAAATGGTTCCACATGACACTTGCCAGCTCAAGAGACGTGCCATAATATTCATGATTGATCAGGTCCGGTCCGATTTTAGAACCGTCATGACAATTGGCACAGCCTTTTTGTTCAAAAACGTAACGTCCTTTTAAGGGGTTTTCGGGCAACTTGACAGTGGACTGCCCGTAACTCATTTCCGTTAAAAGAAATATCCCCATAAAACAAACCGCGAAGACCCTAACGAACCGATGACTCCAATCCGTTGATCGTTTTACGGATAAATGAATAGTAGCCTGAGAGAATTTTATTGATTGAGTTGAATTTTTCATAAACGCACCTGCTCTAAAGAAATTGGATAAACAATATACGGAATAATCATGCCTTTTGATTCCTATGTAATCCGACAAATACATAGGTCAATACGGATGCAATCGTTAAAAAAAGCGGAATTGCAATAAGGCCGATGGCCACCGATGCATTCAGAGAGTCGTTCAATTCATGGGCGACGAATAGTAAACGGATAATCCACGAATCAATTGACAGAACAAACAGCCAGATCATTCCAATAGAAAAAATTTGCATAGCATAAATGAGTTTAGTATTCATCAGACATTGTCCCTTTGTAGTGCTGTTATTTCCTTAAGGTCGGGCTCCTTTTCATCATCAGGCAAATAAGATCTTAGTCGGTGAGCTACTTCATCCACGCTGGTCTCACGTCCTTCTTTGATTTCCCAGACTGAAATCAGGGGGAAAAATTTTGCAAACAGCATGAAACCCAGCATAAAGGCGGCCGCGCCACCGGCAAATAATGCCCATTCCGTTAAAGATGGAATATAAATACCTGTCGGGTAAGGGAGCCGCGGGTTAGCCAGAGATGGAACAACGATATTAAGCCGTTCTAACCACATTCCCACGGTAACCGCGGCGGAGGCAATAAAGATTCCTGTAATTGTTTTCGTATGGCGATTGCTTAGGATAATAACCGGAATAAGAAAATTACAGATTACCATTACCCAGAAATAGGGTGAAAATCCGCCGATAAATTTGTAGAAGAAAACCCTCATTTCGTCCGGTTCGTTCCCATAAAAAGTCGTTAAATATTCAGAAAATGTGAAATAGAACCAAAGCAGGGACATGACCAATAATAGGGTGGACAAGTATTTAAAGTGAACGTATTTAAGATACCGCTCAAGATGATAGACACGACGAAATATAATCATCACCATCAATAAAGCGGCGATACCTGAAAATATAGCCCCTACAACGAAATAGGGTCCGAAAATTGTGCTATGCCAACCGGGTTGAATCGTCATGGCGAAAATATAGGAGATGATCGTATGAACGGATATTGCAATTGGAATGACCATCACCATCAAAATATTGATCGCCCGATTGAGAACCTTATGCTGATGCTCAGTTCCCTGCCATCCCCAGGCCAGGAATTGATATAACCAGTGCGGTTTTGTTCCGCGGTCACGTAAGAGTGCAATATCAGGAATCAGGGGCAGATAAAGATAGACTGTGCTGGCGGAAAAGTAAGCGGTGATACTCGTGACATCCCAAAGTAAAGGAGATTGCAAACGACCATGCGTTACCAGATGCCATATCCGACCGGGTTGTCCCAGATCAATGATCGGGTGAAGACCACCAATTGCCAAAACAATGGCCGTGATGACTTCCGCCATACGAGTAATAGGACGGCGCCATTCTGCTTGCGACAGACGCAAAATTGCGGATATCAAGGTACCGGCATGACTAATACCGATGAAGAAAACAAAATTAATAATATAAAATCCCCACGAGACAGGCTGAGCCATTCCCGTGGCTCCCAATCCATAAACAACCTGGTTTATATAGAGGGTGAGGGCAAAGAACAGAACAAAAGTTAGAATTCCAACCATCCAGTAGAAACCGGGACCGGTTTCTTCAATGGATCGATAAAGATCGTTGTCAATATTGTTTTTCACTGAGCTATCCATTCTAAAATTAATCTACTTCTGACAAATAATAGACTTTGGGTTCCGTTCCCAACTCTTCAGAGATTCTAAAAGCCCGGGAACTGTCACGTTGTCGGGAAACTTGACTATTCTCATCATTCAAATCTCCAAATGTAATGGCATTCGTAGGACAAGATTCCGCACAAGCGGGAATATAATCACCTTCCCTCAATTCACGATTCTCGTATTCAGCCTGTTCCCGTGCTTTCTGGAGCCGGTGAACGCAAAAAGTACACTTTTCTACCACACCATCAGGTCTGGCGGATACATCCGGATTTAAGGCCTTCAGCATTTCTTTTGGCCAGGAAGGGCGAAACCAGTTAAACGATTTTACCGTATAGGGACAAGCTGCCATACAATATCGGCAGCCAATACATTGCGGGAAAAGTTGTGCAACGATACCTTCTTCTGTTTTATAAGTTGCCCGCACAGGACAGACTTTAATACAGGGTGGATTGTCACAATGAAAACAAGGCCGGGGAAGATAGCGGACTTTCGCATTGGGATATTCACCTTCAACGGTACTCAAAACGTCCATCCAGAGCATGGTTCGCTCGTTTTCAGATTCTTCCGGACCGACAATGGCGACATTGTTTTCAGTTTTACATGCAGCAGCGCATTCACCACAACCCGTGCATTTCTGTAAATCAATAACCATTCCCCATTTTTCCATAGTTGGCGTCTCCATAGTATTAAACATCTTCCTGCGGTAATGCTTTTTGGATGCGAACCCTGGTTGATATCATGGACCCCGCTCCACTGACCATATCCATTTCAGGTTCTAACAAAGTATAAGGATTGACGGCATGTTTTCCAAAAAACCGGCTTAAAGGTAATGCAACTGTATTTGGCATGACCGTTTGGCGAAGCTTAACCTTCACCGTAATTCTACCTATTTTAGAAATAATATTGATAAAATCGTCTTCCATCACACCAATGGAATCGGCTGTTACCGGATTTAATTCAGCCCAGGGATTCCAGTAATTACGGGAATGCAGACCCGTCATCTCCTGAGTTAACCCCAGGGGTCCTCCGGTTGATTCCCAGCCACCAAAGACATGAAATAACAATAATTGATAGGGTAAATTGGTTTTCTCCTGACGTAAACTTTCATAATGCGGCAAAAATACATAATCTCCGCGAGCTTCGATTTTCCGTGTGTTTAATATCTGAATAAAACGTTCATTATTTACCTTATCGTTTGCTGGTGAATAATCTAAGTCAGCAGCTAAACCGGTGGAGAAAAACTCAAACTTTCGGGAAGGAGTTTTATACAAGTTTTTCTCATCAACGAGGGAAAAAACGGGATTCCACCAGCCACCTTGTTCCAAGGCCAATTTCCAGAATTCCCGAAAGGAAGAATATTCCATTGGCTGCCAACCCCTTTCCTTCAGGAATTTTATCCAGGAATACCCCTTGGTTTCTGAAATGATTGCTCCCTCTCCTGAATCATAAATAGCCTTGGCAAACTCCTGAATGTACTCCTTGAAGTTTTTCCATGGGAGTGCGCTACTCATCGTTCCACCGAGGTGAGCTGTAATGGATAACAAAACATCCCCCCATTGGCGAGTGTCGTCAATAGGCTCAATCACCGGTTGTTGTATTCCGAAATGGGGAGTTTTCGCAGCAGGGACCATTAGACTGGCGTCCCAGCGCTCAAGTTGACTGGGCTCAGGTAGAATCAAATCCGCCTGCATACTGCTTTCATCCAGATATGAATTCACAGAAACAATAAACGGTACCTTGGAGATCATTTCCTTAAACTGATGAATGCGCGTTGAAGCGAAAAGCGGATTAACTTGCACCATCAAAAGGGTATCAACCTGATTCAGTGCGTCGGGGCCAGCTTCGGCAAAAAACCTTTCCGGAGTTTTGGTTGCATTGACAATGCTTTTTTCGCTATTCCCCTGACGATAAAATTCCGGAAGATAGCTTAAGTCGTGAAATAAAACCCCTCCCGGTTGATTCATATTACCCTTCAAAGCATTTAGACAATAAACGGCAAAAAGAGTAAACGCCCCATTGGAACTATTCGCGGCTTGATCACCACAAATTGCCAGCGCTTTTTTAGAATCGGCAAAATTCCGAGCGATATCAATAATATCAGTCGCGGGAAGCCCGGTGATATCGGCAACTTTTTCCGGAGAATATTCAGTAAGAACCAAACGTTTAAATCCCAGGTGGTCCTGGCCCTTGGAATCTTTCCAGTCTTCGAAACCAAAGGTATTTTTTCTGACGAAAGATTGATTGTAGGTCTCATCCCTTACCATGACATTGGCAATACCCAAAGCCAGAGCAGCAGCAGTACCGACATTTATAGAGTGCCAGCTTGATGATTTCGCGGCTGTCCGGGATTGATAAGGGCTAAAATGAATAATCTCAGCTGAATTTGATCCATATAACTGATTAAACCTTACGGGTGAGACCGGACTATCCAGAACATCAGCATCAAAATTTAAAATAACGTCAGCATTTTCAAAATCATAGACAGGTTGTTGGGGCAATCCCTGGGTCAAATAGACCGGGAGAGCCTGGATAAAGTCTGTATTCGTATTCAGAAGGTTTGGTGACCCATAAGCACTCATAAATTGTTGCAAAAGGTTGTACGTCAGGTCATTGTTATCCGCAGCAATAGTGACCAGTTTTTCCGGTGTACCTTCATGTTGTAGGTTTACTAACCGTGTTTGAATCGTTTCAATGGCTTCATCCCATGAAATCGGCTCCCACTTATTCTCGCCACGCTGACCGACACGCTTGAGCGGTTGTTTAATTCGATCCGGATGAAACAGGGCTTCCACACTGGATTCGCCCAGGGGACAAACGGCGCCATGATTAATGGGATAATTCGTATTTCCAAGAACGCGAACCGGAATATCATCTATCAACCGCACACGAATACCGCATCCCCCCGGACAACGAGTGCATATACTGGTTTCCCATGTTTCTATCAATGATCCATTCAGAACTCTTTCGTAGACTTTAGCCGGGACATCTAGTAGTGATTTGGCGCCCCAGGATCCTACAACAACAGCACTGCCTGAAATACCCAATAACTTTAAAAATTCACGACGACCTATTTCCAATTTATATCTCCTGTTCCTTAATTCTTTATCATTTTAGATTATCTGTGACAGGTATAACAATCAAGAGATACCTGATTGGTTTTATGACAATCGAGACACCAGTTCATCGTTATTTTTTTGTAAGGCTGAACAAAAGGAGTCGTTTTTTGGGCCACATCGCCATGGCATTCCTGGCATTCCAGATTGGCAATAGAGACATGCCGTCGATGGGAAAAATATACATAATCCGGTACACGGTGGATCTGGATCCAAGGTATGGAAGTCCCGTTTGAAATATAGTCGCTGACCTTTTGTGCTTCCGCAATATCTGAGTCCAAATCTTCGTGGCAATCACTACATATCTCTACATTGGGGATGGAAGCCTGACGATGGGTTTCGACCTGAACATGGCAGTCAGTACAGGTAAGTCCCACCTCATCAATATGGAACTGGTGACTGTACTTTATAGGTTGTTTAGGATTTGGTTCCTTACCGCAAAGAAGAGTAAAACCCACCAGTGGGATTAATACCCTGTAGTAATTAAAACAACGTGCGTTAATCATGTACCCTCTTTTTAATCGAAACTTAAGTAGACTCTATAAACCGAACACTTTTTCTCATTTTTAATGTGGGTTAACCCTGCCATGGTTGCGGTGATGCAGCCGTTTCTATAACAGGCGAAGGAAAAATTTACATGAACAAATGTCTTCAGATCAAGGGATTGATACAAAAGGCGCTATTTAGAATGTTTTAGAGTCAATGGCTAAATACATCACGGGATACAAATGCATTATGGACACCGGATATGGAGTCCCATGGGAAAATCCCGTGGTACCTTGTAAATGGCGCCCACAAGGGCGACATCCCGATCGCGGGATGATTAAAAATGATTCAACCACGGCCATAGACC
>CAZJWP010000103.1:0-8169 GCA_964549745.1 uncultured bacterium
CAGGGAGGGATTACATCCTGGCGGGCAAACGGACTTCCTGTTGAAAAATAAAAATATGAAGGTTTGTCGCCCCAAGGTACGCTTGGAAAAACTAACATACATTTTCTCAGTTATTCTACCCGTTACTTATTAAATAATTACTCGTTAAATAATTAGGGAGTTCCCTCCTCAGCCAGACAATGATGAACCGACTTCGTCCATGGACAATTCACGGTAAGGTTTTAACTTACCGGGTTAAATAACTTTTCATTCGGAGGGGAATGAAGCCATCTAAACTGAAAACGCCTGAAGTCCTGACAGACATCGCATCCCAGGTTCTCAAAACAGAAGCAAACGAACTGATTCGCGCCTCCGGAATTATCGGCCCCGCAATTATAAAATCCGCTGAAATTATTTTAAACCATTCCGGTAAAGTTGTTGTTTCCGGCATTGGGAAATCGGGCCACATTGGCGAAAAGATTGTGGCCACCTTATGCAGCACTGGAATTCAGGCTGTGTTCGTCCACGCGGCGGAAGCTCTGCACGGAGACTTAGGTGTTTACAGCCCCGGTGATCCGACTTTACTGATTTCCAAAAGCGGTAGCACGGAAGAACTGCTGCGGCTGATCCCTATCCTGAGAGAATTTCAATCACCGTTGATAGGTTTACTTGGAAAAATGAATTCCCCCCTCGCTAAACGGGTGGATATTGTTCTGGATGCCAGTGTGGAACGGGAAGCCGATCCGTTGGGCGTTGTTCCCACATCCAGCACGACCCTGACCATGGCAATCGGTGATGCGCTGGCCGCCGTGCTTATGACGAACCGTCAATTTGGTGTTGAAGATTTTGCCCGCTATCATCCCGGCGGCGATCTGGGACGGAGATTATCGCTGTTTGTGCGGGATATTATGCATCCGCTGGAAGAGGTGGCTGTGGCGCGCCGTGAGCAGAAGATCCGCGATGTGGTTATTTCGATGACGGACTATCCCCAGGGCGCCGCGTTAGTTCTGGATGAAAATGAACATCTGGAAGGGATCATCACGGATGGCGATCTTCGGCGTTGTCTGATCCGGAATGGCGATATCGATCGGAAAACCGTGGAAACGATCATGACACCAAGCCCTGTTTGGCTGACGACTAAAGCCACTCTGGATGAAGCTATGGCGCTGATGGAAAACCGTGAATCGCAGATTTCAGTGCTTCCAATCCTGGATCCGTCTGATAACCACTGTGTCGGACTTTTACGTATTCACGATATTCAACAGACCCGGCTTCGGTTTTAGCATTACGGTTTGCCCATGTTCCAGGAACAATGGTTACAGGGATTCCTCAACTCCTTTGTCACGCTCTTAGTGATTATGGACCCATTTGGCGGTCTTCCGGTATTCATGACGCTCACTCGCCAATATGATGACGCCCGGACGCGAAAATCGGCAAACCGCGCTGTATTGGTTTCCCTGATTTTAATGGTGGTTTTTCTTTTTATCGGGAATCCGATCTTAAGCTTCTTCGGGATTTCACTCTTTTCTTTCCAGGTCGGCGGCGGACTTATTCTGCTTGTGATCGGGATTGCTTATGTTCTGGATATCACCTGGGGCAAAGACCGGGATTATTCCAAAGATATCATTATTCCCATGGCCACACCGCTGATTGCCGGTCCCGGCGCCATAACGGCCTTGATATTGTTGGTGAGTCAATACGGGTATTGGATTCCGCTGGCGGGAGTCTTTGCCGTGTTGATTCTTTTTTGGATCACGCTATTCAATGCAAAGTTCATTCGTCGGTTTATCGGATTCCAGGGACTGGAAATTCTTTCGCGAATCATGGGCTTGATTTTAGTCGCTCTGGCGATCGAAATGATCCGGTCTGCCGGTTGGGAAAATGTGTTAGTTAAATAAGGAAAAAAGTTTGATACAGCCGGAACGACGTATTGCTGTAGTAACCGGTGCAAATCGCGGCATCGGTTTGGAAGCAGCTAATCAATTGGCAAAAAAGGGAATCCATGTCCTTCTTACGGCACGTGATCCTGAAAAAGGCCAACAGGCACTTAATTCACTCAAAGGTGAAAACCTGTCGGTTGAATTTTTCAAGCTGGAGGTAACATCTAAAAATGATATCGAATCTCTGAAAACATATTTGGAAAGATCATTTGGCAGATTGGATATCCTGGTGAATAATGCCGGTGTATTTCTTGATCCCCGATCAGGTGGAAAATCCGGATTTTTATACGGTGATCCTGATATTATGCGACAAACGTTTGAAACCAATATTATCGGACCGTTTCAATTGATGAAAACTCTGATCCCGCTGATGCAAAAGAACAACTACGGACGTATTGTGAATGTTTCCAGCGGAATGGGCGCTTTGAATGATATGGGGAGCGGGTATCCGGCATATCGTATTTCCAAAACGGCCCTGAATTCTCTGACAAAATTATCTGCTGTCGAATATGAACATGAGAATATCCTGATCAATGCAGTCAGTCCGGGTTGGGTGAAAACAGACATGGGCGGACCGGGCGCCAACAGAACGGCTGAAGAAGCCGCACAGGGGATTGTCTGGTTAGCGTCTCTTCCGGATGGAGGTCCCACCGGAGGATTTTTCAGAGATAAGCAAAGAATTCCATGGTAACAAAAGTTCAAAACTTGTCCGGTATAATGAAGTGTAGATTGATCCCAAGGTTCAAGATTCCTGTAGGAGTGAATAGTGATTCCCGGTAAAATAGAAATGATTCATTGAGGTAACGATGGAAATATCCATAATCGGAAGCGGTCGAATGGGTGGCAACCTGGCCCGCAAATGGTCCTGGATCGGACATGATGTATTTATGGGCGTTCGAAATGCCGGATCAACCTCTGTTCAAGGTATTTTAAAGGACACGGGGGACCGTATAAAAATCGGTTCCGTTAAGGAAGCGTGTAATCATGGCGAGATTTTGGTTTTGGCCATCCCCTATTGGTCCCTGGAAAACTTATTGGAATCCATCCCCGATCCGGGTCAAAAAATTGTGGTGGACTGCATCAATCCTGTGGAATGGCAAGACGGACCGATAAAAGTCAGGAGTCAGAATTCTACCGGGATTCTAACGGAACGATGGCCGGATGCTCAAGTGGTCAAAGCCTTCAATACGGTGGCTTCGGATCAGGTGCTGACAACCAGCATTTCCGGTGAGCCGATTGATATGTATTTCTGCAGTGACGATGAAGAAGCAGGAGAAACCATCGCCGAATTGGCGGAATCCATGGAATTAAATCCGATTGATTGCGGACCGCTCCGGAATGCATCTATGCTCGAGAACCTGGCCATATTAATGATGGCTTTGGCTTACACCACCTACCATGGAAATTCAATCAATATGAAGCTGGTTTATGATTAAAGCATTTTTCTAATCTGTTTTTTAATTTCACGCCCGGTTTTAACCGGTATGTTCCCAATTTCGCAACCTTAAACATAAATATCAGGAGTTGAACCAATGAGTAACCATCCGTTTCAAACGGAAGTCAACCAATTACTGGACCTGATCATCCATTCCCTTTATTCCCACAAAGAAATATTTCTACGGGAACTGATCTCCAATGCTTCCGACGCATTGGATAAAATGAAATATCTGTCATTAACGGATGATCATTTTAAAAATACCAAATTTGTTCCACGGATTGATCTTTCCTTCGCCGAAGGCGACAATCCTACGCTAACAGTTTCGGACAATGGGATCGGCATGAATGAAACCGATCTGATTGATAATCTTGGAACCATTGCCCGATCGGGAACCCGAAAATTCTTGGAACAGATGACGGGTGATTCCAAAAAAGATTCCAACATGATCGGACAGTTCGGTGTTGGCTTTTACGCCAGCTATATGGTTGCCGATAAGGTGGAAGTTGTAACCCGCAAGGCCGGGGAAGAGCAAGCCTGGATGTGGACAAGCGATGGGAAAAGCGGATTTGATATTGAGAAGTCGGTACGGAAAGAAAACGGGACGACTGTCCGTCTTCATCTGAATGATGAAGGAAAAGAATTTGTGTCCCGGTGGAAAATCGAAGAAATCGTTAAAAAATATTCCAATCATATTCCATTCCCGATTTTCCTCACATTTCAGGAGAAAGACTACGACAAGGACGGGAATGTTAAATCCAGCAAAGAAAAAGTGGAGCAAATCAATAAAGCCACGGCTTTCTGGAAACGGCCAAAAAGCGAATTGAAAAAGAAAGATTACAACGAGTTCTATAAATCCATCGCTTACGATTATGATGATCCACAGTTTTATATCCATACCCAGGCGGAAGGAGTGTTGGATTACACGACTTTGTTCTACGTTCCAAAGAAAGCGCCGGCGGACCTTTACTATGCGGACTATAAAGCCGGAGTTAAGTTATATGTGAAACGGGTTTTCATCACGGATGACGATAAGGAATTATTGCCCACCTATTTGCGTTTTATCCGGGGAATTGTGGACTCAGAAGATTTGCCACTGAATGTGAGCCGCGAAATCCTGCAACAAAACCGGGTTCTGGCGAAGATCAAAAACAATTCAGTCAAAAAAATTCTGGGTGAGTTTTCCGATCTGGCGAAGGATGAAAAGAAATATGTAGAGTTTTACAAAGAGTTTGGTCGTCCGTTAAAGGAAGGTGCTTACCAGGATACGGATCATCGTGACACGTTACTGGATTTACTCCGATTCAAATCCACCAAAGTCGAAGGGTTGACCTCATTTGCACAATATGTGGAACGAATGAGTCCCGACCAAAAAGCGATTTATTATCTGACCGGCGAGAACGAATCAGCGGTTCGAAATTCGCCCCTGTTGGAAATCTATCGCAAACGCGATATTGAAGTACTCCTGATGGACGACGAGATCGATGAATTGATGTTCCCGTCCATCATGAAGTACAAGGATTACGATCTTAAGCCAATCAATCGCAGCGATGCAGGTGAGGATCTGAAGTCGGAGGAAGAATCGGCGCCGGATGAAAAAGAATATGATGCATTGCTGAAGAAGCTTAAAAAAGTGCTGGGCGATCAGGTGAAGGATGTAAAACTCTCACAACGGTTGAGCGATTCACCATCCTGTATTGTTGCCGATTCGGAAGATCCAACCGTCCAAATGCAGGGAATCTTGAAAGCAATGGGACAGACGGCAATGAATGAAGTTAAACCGATTCTTGAGATCAATCCGGATCACGAAATTGTCGCTAAGCTCAATGGGATGCGAAAGAGCAAGAAGTTTGACGACGCTGCCCGGTTGTTACTGGATCAGGCGTTGATGCTTGAAGGAGTTAAGCTGGAGAACCCGGCTGATTTTGTGAAGCGATTAAATACGTTTTTGCAGAAAGCGCTGTAAATAAAAAGCCCCGGAAAATCCGGGGCTTTTTTTGTGTTCAAATTCATGTTAAGACAAATTCGCTAACTCAGCTTTCCCTTTTTCTTCATCCACGAAGTAGAAGAGAAGACCTCCCAGGATAAAGAGCAGTGACACGGCACCGATTCCCCACCTGGATGCAATTTGCGTGATCGCATCCATTTGTTCCGGTGTGGACGCCAGCGGTAACAAAGTGCCTTTCACAACGAGTCCTACAGTTCCAATCAACACCGGCCCAATAATGACAGCAAATTTTCCCAGCATGTTGAAAAAGCCGTAAAACTCACCGGCCTGGTTTTTGGGAATAAGCCGTGAATAATAGGATCGGCTCAATGCCTGTATACCACCCTGGACTAAGCCAATCACAATAGCCAAAACGTAGAATTCGTATTTTTCCTTCATGAGGACACCCCAGATCGTCACAACCAGATAGACCAGGATTCCGAAGAATATCATTCGGCGGACACCCCATTTTTTCCCCAGCTTGCTGTAATAAATTGCTGCCGGGAAACCAACGAATTGAGTGATCAGCAAAGCAATGATTAAATCGGTGGACTGGAAACCGATGGACATTCCATAGTCAATGGCCATGCGGATGATGGTGTCCACTCCGTCAATATAAAACCAATAGGCACCCAGGAACAGGAAGACCGTTTGAAGATGACGTATTTTCTTAAACGTGGTCAGATACTGTTTGAATCCTGATACAATAAACGCGGACATCTTTTCGGTCTTTTCCGGTTGGGGCTCTTTCACCCAGGCGATAGTAAATAGCGTAAATCCACCCCACCATACAGCAACGCTAAGGAACGACCAGCGCACGGCTTCACCGGCGTCAGCCAGACCAAACAAGGCTGGTTTCAACGTCATCAAAACGTTAATTGCAAAAAGTAATCCACCTCCAAGATAACCCATTCCAAAACCCAGTCCTGAGACATGGTCGATCTGATCTTCGTTTGCCACCGTCGGCAAGAGGGAATCATAAAATGTATTCGCACCGGAAAATCCGATAACACCAATGGCATAGACAATGACAGCCATGACCCATTCACCCTTTCCAACCAGGAATAAAGCAGCGGTCATGAGGACCCCAAGATAGGCAAAAAGAATCAGTAGTTTTTTCTTGTAAGAACCTTTATCGGCGATGGCGCCAACAATCGGCGCCATGATGGCGACGAAGAGACTGGCCAGCGAATTGGCAAAACCCAATTGTGCTGTACTGACATTTACATCCGTCCCGGCGCTCCAGTAACTTTTAAAAAAGATTGGAAAAAAACCGGCCATTACTGTCGTTGCAAAAGCTGAATTGGCCCAGTCGTACATAGCCCAACCCCAAATACCACGTTTTTCGCTTGTCATATCTTCCCTCCTGATTGAAAAAAAATGGATTAATAAAGGTCAATTTTACTCTAAACTAGAAAAATTGCGAGGAAAATATTCACTCTGGTTATAAGTTTTATTTCCTAATTTAACCTTCATTTACATCATCCATATTTCATGGCCAAACCTGGGAGGGATTCATGAGTAAACGAGTTGGCACACTTGCAGTATTTTTAGTTCTTTTTGCGTTTTTATTCGCGGAAGACAACGAACCGATTACGGGCTGGTCCTGGGGCGGCGTTCCGGCACTCGCCTATAATTCTGATACCGGTTTTTTATACGGGATCATTTTGAATCCTTTTTACTATGGCGATGGTTCCATGTACCCTGATTATGAATATTCCATATATACGGAGGTATCACGGACAACCAAGGGTTCCGGTACGAATAAATTGTTTTTTGATTCAAAGTATTTATTACCGGCCGGTATTCGTGTGACCGGTGAGTTGAGCTATTTTACCGAACTTGCGCTGCCTTTTTATGGATTTAACGGATATGAATCGGAATATCATCCTGAATGGGAAGACGATACCGATCCTGCCTATCGTACTCGAGTTTATTATCGCCATATGCGCAATCAATTCAAACTAACGGCTGATTTCCAAAAACAGGTACTCAATCCTCATCTCCGCGGCATTTTTGGTTTGGGATTTTTGAATACGGAAGCGGGGTCGGTCGATATTACAGAATTGAATAAAGGTAAAAAAGAAGTAGATATGCTTCCGGTATATTCATCTCCGGATTCAATCGGTTTGTATGATTCCTACGTTGACAATGGATATATCAGTGCCGATGAAGCAGATGGTGGGAAAGTGAATTTTATGAAGTTTGGAGCGGTGTATGACACCCGCGACAACGAAGCCAATCCCATGTCCGGGATATGGACTGAAGCATTGATTTTAACGGCTCCATCGTTTTTGGGCAGTGAATTCAGTTATACCGAATTGACCGTCACACATCGTCAATATTTTACCCTTATTCCACGTGATTTATCCTTTGCTTACCGGGTGGGATATCAGTCTGTTATTGGCGGAAACATCCCGTTTTTCATGTTGCCATACTACCAAAGTTCTTATCAGACTCAGGAAGGATTTGGCGGCTCAAAGACCTTCCGCGGAATCCTGAAAAACCGGGTTGTTGGGAATTCGGTGGTTCTGTTTAACGCGGAAATGCGCTGGAAATTCTACCGGACGGTTGTTTTTGGTCAGAATCTTTACCTGGCCTTAAACGGATTTGTGGACGGAGGTGAAACACTGAGCCAGTATGGGAATGCCGCTTATTTGGCTTCCGTTTCCGGAAATCAAGGCGATTCACTGCATCTGTCTTATGGCGGCGGCTTCCGGATTGCCCTGAACGAAAACTTCATTATTGCTGTGGACTACGGAATGGCCAAGGATAAACAGGACGGCACAAGCGGATTGTATATCGGGTTGGGGTATTTATATTGACGA
>CAZJWP010000104.1:0-8126 GCA_964549745.1 uncultured bacterium
ACACCGGTCATCGCCACCACGGCGCATGCGTTTACCAAGGATCGGGACAATTGCCTGGCCGCCGGTTGTAATGACTATCTTTCAAAACCAATTAAAAGAGAGAACCTGTTTGAACAAAAAATTCCTCTTGATACATTTGATATTCCAGAATTCATAAATATTAAAGGAAACGCATGAAATCCCGTTTATCAATCCTGGCTGTCTTTCTAGCAGCCGTTTTTGTTTCATTTGTCATTCTGAACCATCGAACCGTCGCTCCTGCGAAGTATGATCTTTCAACTTCAAAAGGATTGAATGCCTATTTATTTGCACAGAAAGTGGAAAAGAAAAAACATCAGAAATTTGATCGTCCGGATGATGCCATGGAAGAAGAGATCGCTTTACGTTCGGAAATTAATCAACCCTTCAGTTATTCAGGTAATTGGCGGTTTCAGGCCTGGGAGCAGGCGCAGACGATGCGGAATCCCAGCCGGGATGTGCTTCCCTGGGAAGAACATGGCCCTGCGAATATCGGCGGCCGGACACGTGCTTTAATTATTGATCCGAGGGACAGCACCGTCTGGTATGCCGGATCCGTCGGCGGAGGTGTTTGGATGACTACAAACATGGGTTTGAACTGGACTTGCCTCACCGATTCAATGCCGGTTATTTCTGTCACAACACTGGCACAAAGTTCTTCGGAGCCCGATATAATCTATGCCGGTACCGGTGAAGGGTTTTACAACAGTGATGCTGTAATCGGAGATGGTATTTTAAAAACCTCCGATGGCGGCGCGCATTGGACACAATTGTCCTCAACGGTAAACAATTCGTCATTCCGCTATGTAAATCGAATTGTCGTGAATCCCCGTGATCCGCAAAATGTTCTGGCAGCAACGAACACCGGACTGTATCGCTCCATGGATGGCGGAGCGACCTGGACCGAAACCTTCAATAATTCCAATCGGATTCAACAGGTGGTCGCCAATCCGCATAATTTTGACGTTTTGTACCTGACCTCAAACGAGGTCGGCATTTTTAAGTCGATTGACAATGGACAGACTTGGAATCAGGTGGATACATTTACAGGGAACTTCTACCGCATTGAAATGGCTGTGGCGCCATCGGATCCCGATGTCCTTTATGCTGCAACCGTAAACGGCAGTTCCGGGCTGGGTTCTTTTTATCGATCTGCCGACGCCGGTGTGAGCTGGTTTTCAATTCCTTCATCGGTCAACTGGTTGGGCGGACAAGGCTGGTACGACAATACTTTGGTCGTCGACCCGTTCGACGCTAACCGCGTCTATGTAGGTGGAATTAATTTGTATCAGTGCAATGTGAACGGCAGCAATATGTCGGTCAGCCAAATTTCCATGTGGTATTCCCAACCGAATTATCCTTACGTCCATGCCGATCAACATTCCCTGGTGACACTTCCATTAGCCGGAGGAACTTTCGGCATCGTCGCAACAAATGACGGCGGCGTATTCTATTCACCGGATGAAGGCGCTACCTGGAATACACGGATTTCCAATTACAACGTCACCCAGTTTTACGACGGAGATATGCATCCGGGAATGGTCCGGATCATCGCCGGAGCACAGGACAACGGCACTGATTTATCACCGGCTGGAGCCGATTCAGCTTCGTCCTGGACGCAACCGGTGGGCGGTGATGGATTTGACTGCGCCTGGAATAAGTCGGACGCTCAGGTCCTGTATGCTACCTTATACAGCACGCGTATTTATAAATCCACCAACGACGGAAATTCATTTTACGAAGCGAATAACGGACTTCCCTCCAGTTCAATTTTCCATACACCATTAGCCATGAGTCCCTTTGACCCGGATGTGCTTTTCACCGCCGGAGACGGCGATGCTGTTTACCGCACGGATGACGGTGCGGAAAACTGGCAATTCGTCTCAGCAAATTTTAGCAGCTATCCGCGTAAGAAAATCGCACCTTCACTTTCAACGCCGGATGTGGTCTGGGCCGGATCAATCTCCGATTATATCAATGTTTCCACCGATGGCGGGCAATCGTTTTCCCTCGTAAACAGACCTGCCGGAAGTCCGAATGGTACCATGACCGGGATCAGCACCCATCCTTCTTTGGATAGTACAGCTTTTGTAACCTACGGTGTTTCAGGTTACGGTAAAATTTTTAGAACGGACGACCTGGGACAAACCTGGACTGACATTACACATAACTTGCCGGACATACCGGTTCATTGTGTTTTGGTCATGCCCAATGACACTTCAATGATCTGGATCGGAACCGATGTGGGCATATTTGAATCGACAGATGACGGCCAAACCTGGATGTATTCCAATTCAGGATTACCGGCCGTTTCAGTCCGACGTTTAAAAATCATTGGCCAACGTGTTTTGGCTGTCACACACGGTCGCGGCACCTTTAGCGTCTTTATGGAAGAGTTGCCACCGATTGAATTGCCATTGCTTCCGCCTATTCTGGCTGATCTTAGCTACCCGCTGCCCGGAAACGATGATTTGGCAATATCATTCTCTACCCGCAGTGCACATGATTCGGTTCGGATCACTCTGGATGATTCCGTGAATGTCATGCTGGGTTCAATTGACGCTTATGTGGATACCGGGTATACGTTCAATGATGTTGGACTGGGAACACACACCATTTCTGTTGCCGGACTCAATGATGGAGTTGCCTATGCTTCGGAGACCCAAACCATTACATTGTATAACCCGGAAATTTCTGTGACAGATAACTTTGACTCCACCGTTTCCTTTTTCTCCGGCGATTTCACGGTCAGTCAGGAACCGGGATTTTTATCGAAAACCCTAAATTCTCCTCATCCTTATGGATCCGGGCAGGATTATTACGCCATACTTGGTGTTCCTATCGTTGTACAGCCGAATCAGGAACTGACCTATCGCGATATTGCCATCGTTGAGCCGGGAGAATCGGGATCGGAGTACCCGGATTCGGACTTCTGGGATTATGTCACTGTTGAAGGTTCCACTGACGGTATGAATTGGACCATCCTGGTTGATCCCTATGATTGCCGGTTTAATCCCACCTGGCTGCAGGCTTACAATTCAGGCGGCAGCGGAAATGAAACCATGTTCCAGGATCATACCGTATTGCTAACGGATACCTATTCGGAAAACACATTGATTTACATCCGTTTTCATCTCTTTGCGGATGAATATGTGACCGGTTGGGGTTGGGGGATTGACGATGTCCGGATTGGAACCGATTTAAGTGTCCTGCCGAATCCTTCCCTTCCACAATCGCTTACGATCTACCCTGCCTATCCAAACCCTTTCAACAGTACAACGGTTATCCCGGTTCGCTTGGCTCAATCCGGGAATCTGAATGTGACGATTTACAATATCCTGGGACAGAAAGTCCGGGCATTGGAAACAAATCGCGCTGTTAGCTCAGGTGAAACTGTTTTCTTAAAGTGGAATGGTCAAAATGATCGTGGCGCTGAAGCTGCATCCGGAACGTATATGATCCGGACTGTTTCAGGGAATCAACAGAAGACACTTAAGGTGTTGTATATAAAATAGTCCCAAAGCTAATTCAGGTTGACCGACACCAGTTTGGAAACGCCCTTCTTTTCCATGGTCACGCCATAGAGAACATTGGCCCCTTCCATTGTCATTTTATTGTGGGTGACGACAATAAATTGGGTATCGTCTTCAAATTTCTTCAGTACATTGATAAACTTGCGGATATTCCCGTCGTCCAGGGGTGCATCCACTTCGTCGAGAATACAATACGGACTCGGTTTATATTGATAAATGGCGAATAAAAGCGAAATGGCCGTCAAAGATTTCTCCCCGGCGCTAAGCAAGCGTAGCGATTGATTTCGCTTCCCCGGCGGTAAAGCCGAAACTTCCACATCCGATTCCAGGGGATCCGGGTCTCCCACCAGCCGCAAAGTTCCTTTTCCGCCTTCAAAAAAGACGGGAAACAATCGTTCATAGTTGTGCTTGATCTGGTCAAATGTTTCCAAAAACTGTTTTCGGGCAATTCGATCGATACGTTGAATGGTTTCCCTAAGATTGGTTTCCGCATCGATTAAATCCTGGCGTTGCGTGATCAAAAGCTCGAGCCGGGCACTTTCTTCATCATATTCTTCCTGGACGGCCATGTTCACGGGCCCGATTTTTTCGATACTCCGTTTGATTCGTTCGATTTCGTGCTCTAATGAATTTTCGTCCACTGTCACTTCAAAATCGTCAGGAACGGA
The DNA here is from genome assembly GCA_964549745.1 of uncultured bacterium. GTDB lineage: Bacteria > Fidelibacterota > Marinisomatia > Marinisomatales > J089 > J089. The sequence goes on from CAZJWP010000104.1 coordinate 4,220, forward strand.
TAGATTATATTGGTCCCGGATATGTTCGCGAATGATCTCCATACGTTGCTGAAGCTCACTCACTTCCAGTTCGGCTTGCCTAAGATCCTCCAGGATTTTCTCCCGTGATTTTTGTTCATCCTGGATCAACTGCCGGACCGATTCCAGTTTTTCCGAACTTACATCGCGGCGCTGCCTGGTTTTCCCAACTTCGGATTTTTTCTTCTCAATATCCCGGAGAAGCGTCTCCAAACCGGTTTCCGTTTCGGTTACAGATTTTTCCAGGGTTTCGATTTTTTCCTGTAGTTCAATTTTTTCTGTATCAATCTGTTCATTCCGCCGGGTTAGTTCTTCCCGGTTGGCCACGGCAGATCGTTTTTGCATCTCCAGGTTTTCGCGCTGATTTTCCAGGTTGATCAATTCGATCCGGAGCTCCTGTGATCGTGTATTTACACGATCACGTTCAGCCCGAATCGCTGCCAGCTTTTCCTGAGCTTTTTGCACGGAATCTTGGACGGACTGAAGTTTGGCCTCGCTTGAATTCAGATCAGGTTTCAGAGCATCCAGTGAAGCTTTTAAATCGGAGATTTCCTTCTCCAGTGTTTCCTTATTGGACTTGTTTTCTTTGGATTGTTCCAGCGAACGCGTGTGTTGATAATGGAGTTTCAGAAGCTCTTCCTCAATTCCATTGAGTTGATTCCGGCTTTGCTCCACCTTTTCCCGGGCCGAACCGGTTTTCTGTTGTTGTCCGGAAATTTGAGATGAAAGTGCAGATTCTTTTTCTTTGTTGAGCTGACATGTTTGTGATAAAGATTGCAGTTCTTCCGATAACAAATCCAGTTTTTGCCGGCGGCCGATGGCCGTTGCTTCCGATGAAATTCCCGACTGATGAATGATCCCGGCGTGTTCCACCCTTCCGCCAAACCGGTCAACAAAAACATCTCCGGGGTGGGGTTCGGATTTCAGTTCGGCCACATCGTCCACAAGTCGGACATGCCCGATGAGAACTTCCAAAATTGGCGTCATCAATTTATCGGTTTGTAATCGATCCAAAAGCCGGTCGGACGAATTTTTTGTCTTCGTACTTTTATGATTGTTAAGGGACTCCGCCGTGATGATTCCTAATTCACCGATATTGAGCTGCCGGGCTTTTTTTAGAATTGCTTTGCTATCCTTACCGGTTTTAACAATTAAATAGTGGGCAAAATCACCCAAGGCGGCTTCCGTTGCTTTTTGTAATTCATCCGGAACGCCGATTTGGTCGCCTAAAACACCAACAATTCCCTGAAATTCCGATTCATGTTCAAAAATGTAACGAATGCCCTCGGGATGACCTTCGCCGCTGACGATCAGTTCCTGGTAAAAATCTTTCTGTACCTCCAAAGCGGCAATGCGTGCCTGGATGGATTGGTTCGCCTGGGTCAAATCGGAACGTTGCAGCTTAATCTTTTCTAAACCGGCCTCAAGTTGTTCCAGGGATTTCGAATCCGAAGCAAACTGTGTTTCCAGGTCAACTTTTTGCTTTTCCAACTGATTGCGATTTTCCACTTCCATTTTCAGCTGCGAATCCGTTTCCTTAATCCGTTCATTCAGGAGGTCAACCCGTTTTCCTTTGTCTTCCAACAATGTTTCGGTTCGACTCATCAAAGATTGCTGTGAACTTAATGCTTTCTGCTTTTCCCAACGTTGAGCCTGAATCGCTTCCTCTTCCTGACGTGCTTCCCGGTATTTCGCTTCCACTTCGTCGTACTTGGATTTTTGCGCGTTGAACTCGGCTAATTTTTCTTCGGTGGCCGGAGCTAATTCCCGGATTTCCTTCTCCAGGTTTTGAACCGATGTGGATAAGGTTTCCAGGCGATGTATATTTTTTTCAAGTTCCGCGGAAATTCGGGTAATCGTTTGACGATTGGATCGAATCTGTTCCTGCCAGACTAAAATATTTTGTTCCTTTTCAACCCTCTGAGATTCCAGCTCGGCCAGGGCTTCGGTTTGCTCCGCCAGTTTGTGTTCGATTTCCCGAAATTTAGTTTTCAGAGATTCCAGTTCCTTCTCGAGCTGGCTTTGTGAACTGCTCCCGGTTTGTCTCAAAGACTGAAATTCACCGATTTTTTCCATCAACGGTGAAGCCTTCTTTTGATATCGGTCGATCTGCAATCGTGCCAGGGACAGATCTTGTTCTTTTAATTTCTCCATGAGTGAAGCGTGACGCTTGAACCGTTTGAGCTGTAATCCCAATCCATGAACTTTGGTCTCTACTTCAGCAACGATGTCTTTTATTCGCTCTAAATCCCTGTGCGTCGCTTCAAACTTCCGCAGTGCGGATTTTCGTTGAAGTTTATATTTGTTAATACCCGCTGCTTCTTCGAACATGCGTTTTCGGTCTTCACCGGAGTCCGAAAGAATTTGCTCCACCATTTTCAATTCGATCACCGAATAGGCATCGGAACCCATGCCGGTATCGATGAATAGATCCTGAATATCTTTTAAACGACAGGTCTGACGGTTTAAAAAGTATTCGCTTTCGCCGTTGCGATAAATACGGCGGCCGACTTCAACATCGTTGTATTCAACGGGCAGTTTCCCGCTGTTGTTATGGACGGTTAAATATACTTCACACACATTCAAAGGATTTTCACCATCGGCGCCGTTGAAAATGACGTCTTCCATCTTCCCGCTTCGGAGAACACTGTATTTTTGTTCTCCAAGAACCCATCGAATAGCATCGACAATATTCGTCTTTCCGCAACCATTGGGTCCCACAATGCCGGTGACACCTTCACCGAATTTGAGAGACACTTTGTCGGCAAACGATTTGAAACCGTGGATTTTCAGTTCGGAGATATACATTCGATCTTTGGAAAATTATGGCGCTGAGTTTACGTCATTTTTTTCGAATCATGAAGCGTCGGTCTAACCCGGAGGCCAGGTCATTTTCCGGCCGCCCAGCAAATGAAGATGAATATGATCGACTTCCTGCCCGCCGTTGGCGTTGCAGTTAAAGACCGTACGATATCCCTCCTGGTCAATTCCCTCATCTACGGCAAGCTTTAATGCCGTCTGAAATAAGTCCGATATAATTCCGCTTTTATCACCTTTTAAATCATTTATTGTGGGAATATGTTTTTTGGGGATTATCAAAATATGGGTCGGAGCCTGAGGATTAATATCGCGGAATGCAAAGACCTTCTCATCCTGGTAAACAGCATTGGAAGGAATCTGTCCATCGACGATCTTGCAAAAAATACAATCTTCCATATTTCCTCTCACGTTGATTGACTTGAAATCGCCGGAAAACTTAACCGGATTTCGCGTGGAATAAAACACTAACATCGATGTTTAAATTTAAGAGTTGGAAAGAATTATTTTGAGTAGTATATAAAATAATTCTTGTTATCTATAATATTTTTCCTATATTCTTTCTCCGAAGCTCAACTTAAAACGGAGAAAATCATGAAAAAACTCATTCTCACTTTTGTCACCCTTTCCTTTGCTTTAATCGGGTGTTCCTCCCCGGATGGCGGAATCCTTAGTTCTGAGAATTACTCGAATGAGTCCCCAAACCAAACACTCCAAAAAACAATATATGGAGTTACGGGTTCATTTATAACAGCTCCAACCGGTACGCAGTATATACATTTTGGTGGTTACCCGCAAGCTGCCGCACCGAATGATACCATAATGGTTGGCGATACACTAACGAATATTTACGGCTCATCCTATCAGGTATTTTTGGAAGGTAAACTGGCGATTGAAACAGACCCGGGATTCCCCGTCACAATTACCAAACCGGTATACGTACAGATTTATGACCAAAATCGTCAAGCCTGGCTTGCATTAGATTCAGATGCTACTGTCTACACATCCATGATTAAAATTGCAGACACCGGGTCTTGTACAATGACCCTGAAAGCAACTGCTGTTTTAAGAG
>CAZJWP010000105.1:0-8008 GCA_964549745.1 uncultured bacterium
TTCACTATGGTTTTGTAGCTCAGGAAGTTGAAGCAATTCTACCGGAAATTGTTGTGGATAACTCGAACGGGTATAAATCAGTCAATTATTCTGAGATCTCCTCCGTCCTGGTGGAAGCCGTCAAGGAACAGCAAACCCAGATTGAAAACCTGAAGACCGAGAATCAGTCTCTCCAGGAGTCAATCCGGCAAATCCAGGCTCAGTTGAATCAACTCATGAGTGATGCAGGGGCAGGGACCCATTAAACCAGCCCGCCCCTTTCTGCCATGAACCTAAACTCAGAGAGATTCTTATGAAAAATCGACTTAATACTCTGCTCATAATCGCCGGGCTCCTTGGGCTGGGGACAAAAGGAATGGCCCAGGTGCAATGCGATCCTAACTATTCCATTTACAATCTCCGGATCGTGAACGGCGCTGTTTTTGGCGCCAATTCCGGCAATAAAGTGCAAATGAATGCACTGGGACCCATGGCCGGGGATACGCCCCAATATCAGTCGGACAACAGCTTTGCCTCCGGATTCTGGGGATTTTACCAGACCGAACCGTTCTCACCTCTTGTGGACGCATCTGACGGAGATTATCAGGATCGGATCGAAGTGAACTGGCAACTTATTGACGACAATCTGGCCTCCCCGATTTCAGGGAGTCTGACCAAAATATATCGGAATGGATCGCTCCTGACCACTGTTCCCGTCACCCAAACTACTTATCAGGACTTTAACGTGTTTCCCGGAGAATTCTACAACTATGAGATCGTGGTGGAAAACGATCTGGGCGCCAGTTATCGCGAAGGCGATGTGGGTTTCCTCAATCCCAACGGGCTCGTCCTGGGATCGGTGAAAACCATGAATCAGGTTCCGGTAGCCGATGTGGAAGTACGTCTCACACCGAATCTGGGCCTGGCATTGGAATTTAACGGACAGAGTGATTTCGTGGTTTTTGACTCGTTAACAACATTGCCTTTGGATTCCGCTTACACGATCGAGGGCTGGTTCCGGGCTTATCCGGATTTCAATGAACAAGTGTTGTTCGCTGCAACGGCTGTAGGCAAAAATGCTCACGATCCCTATATCCGGATCGAACTGAATTCCGATGGAAAACTGGCATACACTCATCGATCGGCGGCCGGGGCAGCCATGCCCGATTCAATTGTGACACCGATGGCAGTGAATGACCTGACATGGCATCATTTTGCCGCAGTTCACGACAGTTCTAACATGACGCTCTATTTGGATGGTGATCCGATCAACACAATAGAAGGGAGTGTGCTTGGCAGCGGAGACATGAACCTTGTCTTTGGGAAGAAATCGCCACTGGATGATGAGGATTATTTCCATGGCCGTCTGGATGATTTCCGCTTCTGGAACGTAGCCCGTTCCCAGGCCGAAGTGCGTTTAAACGACCAGCATACCTTGAATGGCGAAGAACCGGGTATTTATGCTTATTGGAAATTTGATGAAGTTCTGGGGACTAAAATATTTGATTTGACCGATGACAATGTGGATGGCTTCATTTGTGGACTGGATCATACCGAATTGCATGCACCGGTTTATGTCAGTGGAATTACCAATGAACAGGGTGAATATTCCATAAAAGGTATTTACTACGGTGCCGGAACAACCTTCAATGTGACACCCGGTAAAGAAACACCCATAGGAAATGCACTTAACCTGGATGGTGTGGATGATTATATCAGTTTCCCGTATCAGCGAATAGACCTAACAACGGGTTATACGCTGGAAGGTTGGTTTAAAACGGCCGCGGCGGTTGACCAAACATTGTTGGCAGCAACAGACCCTGCAGATGGGAGTGATCATGTTGTTATCTCTCTTTTAGCAGATGGCACACTTCAATATATACAGAACGGTACAGTATTAACTTCAAGTAATACTTACAATGATGAATTCTGGCACCATTTCGCCGTAACCTACGACGGATCCGACATGATCCTGTATGGCGATGGTGACGTGGAAGCATCGCAAAGCGGCGTGGAGCCGGTTCCTGTAGAATCCGAATTTGTATTTGGCCGTCGGTCAGTTGATACGGCTGAGAATTATGTGACCGGCAAGATTGATGAATTCAGGTTATGGGATTCCGTCCGGAACGAAGCTCAGATTGACGGAACCATGAATCAGGTATTGAATGGGGATGAAAACGGACTGACCGGTTACTGGAAATTCAACGAAGGTTTTGGATCGGTCATTACCGATAATACGTCCAGTGGATTCAATGGAAACCTGATGAATGCAACCGATGAAACCTGGGTTGAAGATATTCCCCTGGATGAATATTTCGCACATTATTTTGATATTGAAAGCCGTCAGGCTACACTGAATCCAAGTAATACGTCGGTGGATAGGGTTGATTTCACGGATTTATCCACTGTATCTGCAACAGGCTTTGTCCAGTTTCAGGGCTCAGCCTGTTTCGAAGAAGGTGTGGAACTCCTGGTTGATGGGGAATCGACCTATCCACCTGTTATCACCGACGCATCCGGTCGTTTCCTGGCTGAATTTGAACCGGGCCGCGACGGGGCCATTTTAACGCCCACATTGGAAGGCCACGAGTTTACCCCGTCATACATTGAATTGCCCAAAATGAATGCTCCTTTGGCCGGACTGGTTTTCACGGATACAAAGAAAAACGACCTCACCGGAAAAGTGGCGGGGGGACTCTGCGAATTTCCAATTACACCGTCTCAGGGTGAGATTCAGGTTCACATTGCCAGTATTAGCGGCTGTATTGATACAACTGTAGTTCCGGACCCAAGTACGGGAGATTTCGTGTGTGAAAATCTGCCTCCGTTGATCTACAATGTGACAGTGGACCATCCCGATCCGGAAGTCGATCAGTATTTCACCGGTGACACCGTCTCGCTAAAAGAAGGCGATGCCAACGTGGACTTTATTTACCGGTCAGCACCGCATGTGACCATTTCCGGGTTTGATACCAATGCCTGCGGAATGCGCGTCATCAACGAATTGGAAGTGTACACACTGCACATGGATATTTTTGAATCATACAATAATGCCGGTGTGATCAATACCTGTCCCGTGGATTCAGGGCAACTCACCATCTCCGACTTTATCGGCGATGCCAACGACACCACCGTTGTTTTTACCAACGGCTCCTTCGACTGGACACATCAGGCCGGTTACCCGAATATTCTGGGTGGCGGCGATCATCCTTATCAGAAAAATATCCAGGTAGTGGCAGAAGCCGCTGAAACGGGGCAAAGTACGACCGACACGGAATGGTCCGTTGTGCTTGGAAACCGACCCAGAAACGCCGTTTTTACCACAAACACACCTGAACTACCGATCATGATCCTTCGGGATCCGCCGGGCGACAACAGCTATTCCTATTATACCACGGAAAATTCCACATCCTATTCCACCAGTTTCCAGTCTGTCACTAATGCAACGGCCGGTGTGTCCGGTACGGTGCATATGGGATCCCAGTGGATCATCTCCGCCGGTGCCTGGGGAGTCCCGGATATCAAGATCGATTTGCAGATGGATCTGACGACCAGCATGTCCGTATCTTCAACACAGTCTAACTATTATGAGCAGAACTGGACATTTTCCACCACGGAAAACTTTAACACTTCCGACGATCCGGCCGTGGTGGGCGATGGCGGTGATCTCTTCGTTGGCGGCGCCATGAATATGAATTATGGTATCACTGATATTTTGCAGATCAACGACAGTTGTCAGGCGGAAGTGGTCCAGGATATTATCGTTTCCCCGAGCGGATTCGCGACGAATTACATTTACAGTGAAGCCCATATCGTGGGGACGCTCATTCCTTCTTTATACACCACAGGCGATACCACATCTGCGGAAATGTGGGAGCAGATTATCCAACGAAACAATGAATTGAAGGATGCCGCGTCCTTCCAACGGAACGTTTCCTTTGACGGTGCTGCCGGAGGTTACGATTATTCGGAAACAACCGAAACCTCCGAAACCATGTCGGTTGATTTTGAATTGCAGATCGACGCGGGAGTTGCGCTCACCGTTGGGGCGGAGATCAATGATTTCGGTGCTGAAGGGACCGTATCTACCAATATGTCCTATACCATGGGACAGTCGGAAACCACCACCAATACGCATACAAATACCTTTGGCTATGTCCTGGACGATGACGATCCCGGCGATTATTTCTCCGTCAATGTGTCCACGGACAATGTGTACGGTTCCCCGGTCTTTGGGCTCGTGAGTGGGGCAAGCTCTTGTCCATGGGAACCGAACACGGCGCCCCGGGAAGGTGTCTCGTTGGCCATTGATCATAATCAGGAAATCAATGTACCGCCGGATGATCCGGCTGTCTTTACGCTGATCCTTGGCAATACCAGTCAAACGGATGAAGACGGAACCTTCGATCTGCAAATCCTACAGGACACCAATCCCGATGGAGCGAATATCTCCATTAATGGCGTCAATTTTGAGGATACTTACCCAATCTTCCTGTTAGCCGGTCAACAGACGGAAGTGACAATGACCGTGGATCGCGGTCCCAATGTCTACGAATACAACGATATCGGGATTCGTTTACAATCCGGTTGCGAATACGAACTTTGGGGCGACCGCGGTGATGCCACAGCGCCGATCCCGATTTCGGATTCTGTATTTTTCTCCATCGAATATGATCAGCCTTGTTCGGAAGTGGCTATTGCGGTTCCCGAAGACAATTGGCTCGTCACCGGTGAAGATGCCTCCGATTCGTTGTGGGTAACACTCAGTGGTTATGATCTGACCGATCCGAATTTTGATCATCTGGAATTACAATACCGTGCCAACACGGCGGTTGGAAACAGTCCGTCCGGGGATGATGCCATTACCGGAGCAGGACTTCATAATGATGAAATCCGACCTGTCAATTTGGAAAGAAGTTTTGACGGATCGCTTGAAGGCGGTCCTCAGGGACAACAAATCAGGTTGATTGCGAATACGTCCGGTTCGGAACCCAAATCACCGGGATCGGGAACCGGTAAAAACATTAATTCGAAATCAGGTGCGACAAGCCTTGTGGCCGCCGGATCGGGGAATGCCCTCTCCGATAACGGTTCCCGTACAAATGACTGGTTTGTGGCCCAATCGATTCCGAAAGACAGCCTGGTTGATGATTTTATTCTGGTGCCATGGAACATCAATGCGGACATTATTCCCGACGGACCCTACGAACTCCGTGCTGTCGCCCAATGCGATGCGGGACTCTATCCCGGAACGTCGCAGATTTTGTCCGGGATTATTGATCGCACCGCGCCGCAGGTGGTGGGATTACCCACACCGGTGGATGGTGTCCTGGGACCGAATGACCTGATTTCCGTGACGCTGGATGAAGACATCGACTGTGAAGCGATTAACGTCGGTGCCGGAGACATTCAGCTCACCAACACAGTGACCGGCAATCCGGTTGACTTTACGTACACGTGTGGCGGAAACCAGATATTTATCGAACCAAACGTACAGAACACATTCATCGAAAACCAGATTCTACGGGTTGATATTGCAAATGTGACGGATACGTATGGCAATCAGCGCACGGAACCAATCGAATGGGAATTCTTTGTCAATCGCAATCCCATTGAATGGTCCGGCGGCGATATTTCCGACGTGGTGATCTACGACGATCAATCATTTATTCAGACACGAACGCTGGTGAATCACGGTGGATCGCCAAGATCGTTTGATATGACCAACGTACCGTCCTGGCTGGAGGTATCGCCCATGAGCGGAACCATCGCACCCGGGAACGCTGTGACGGTGACAATATCAATTCCTGATGACATTTCATCCGGGATCTACAATCAGACCATCTACGCCAGCGGAACCATGGGTGACGAACCTATGCTGGTGGATGTGCGCATTCTGTGTCATGAACCATTGTGGCAGGTGTCGCCCTCCGAATATCAGTATTCCATGAATATGATTGGATATCTGTCCATTGATGATACCCAATCGGACGATGATTACGATCAGGTGTCCGCCTTTGTCGATGATCAGTGCCGCGGTGTGGCCAATGTACAATACATGCCGGATCTGGATGCGTATGAAGTATTCCTGACGGTGTACAGTAATCAGGCTCAGGGTGAACCATTGAGCTTCAAGGTCTGGGATGCGTCCGGATGTGTGAATTACGGCTTCATTCTGGAAGAATACAACTTTGAAGCCAATGCGGTTCTGGGAACGCTGTCCGATCCCGTAACCTTTACGGCCACGAATCAATTGATCCAGCAACGGCAATTACCGATTGGGTGGACCTGGTTCAGCCTGAACCTGGAAACGGATAATATGTCCACCAACACCTTGCTGAATACCCTGTCGCCAATTAGCGGCGATTTGGTGAAAAGCCAGGTTTCCTTTGACCAGTTTGTCCCCGGTGTGGGCTGGGTCGGCGGTCTGGATACGCTGAGAAATACATCCATGTACCAGATCAAACTGACTCACCAGGATTCATTGGATCTTGTCGGGTTCCCGGTGAATGCGGAACTGACACCGATTGATGTGGCGCAGGGCTGGAACTGGGTGAGTTACCTCCCCCAATCCAGCATAGAAGTGAATCAGGCGCTGGTTTCCCTGGAAGCAATCACCGGAGATTTGATCAAGAGTCAATTCGGCTTTGCACAGTATCTTGAGAACGTGGGCTGGCTCGGCAGTCTGACGTACATGAATCCGCACCTGGGTTACCTGCTGTATTCCACCAATGGAGGCGAATTAACCTATCCGGTGGAACTGCCCAATACATCGCCGGCCGGCGGAGACAGCCTGCAAAACAATGTTCCCGACGAAAACGCTCCGGATTGGATCGTGAATGCCCAGAGCTATGAATACAACATGACACTCACCGGTGTCTTGCAGATGGATGGCAGTCCGGTGACCGGATCCGGAAATATACTGGGTGCATTTATGGACGAAACCGGTCCGGATGGTCCCGTGGAAGTCTGCCGCGGCGTGGCACAATCGGTGTACGTATCGGCTACGGATCAAACCTTCTTCTTCCTGATGATCTACAGCAATCTGGAGGAAGGGGAGACGATCCACTTCAAGTACTACGACAGCCAGGCGCAACAGGTTTACCCGGTGGCGGAAACCTACGATTTTGCCTCCAATGCCGCCCTGGGCGATCCGCAAACGCCTGAGGTGCTCACCAATGCCGTTCTTGGCGTGGGTAACGAAGGATATGTACCGGATGTTTACAGTTTGAGCCAGAACTTCCCGAATCCTTTCAATCCCACCACGCGCTTTGGTTTCGGCTTGCCGGAAGCGGGCAAAGTGACGATCACGATTTACGATCTCCTTGGCCGCCCCGTTCGAACCCTGGTTTCGGAACAGCGTGACGCCGGATACTATTTTGTCCAGTGGGATTCCCGGGATGATCGTGGTGTTTACGTTGCTTCCGGGTTGTACATCACGGTGATGCAATCCGGCTCCTTCCGTGATGTAAAGAAAATCATCTTGTTGAAATAAGGCAATTCTCTCCCTTGAAGAGACACGCCACAATCCTGTTCTTGTTCTGGGCGCTGACAACAGCCGGCGCTCAGAACACCCCGAACTGGTCCGTGAATCCGGCTGACTTCCAGTTCACATCCAATCTGACGGCGGTGGTGGAAGTGGACCACGAAATGGAAGCAGACAGCGCCGGTGTGCTGGGTGTTTTTTCCGGGGACTCATGCCGGGGCGTGGCCACACCGACGAATGTGTTGGGCCAGTGGATGTATTTCCTGACGGCTTATTCCAATGTCACCGTGGAAAACTTGAGTTTAAGAGTCTATGTGTCCGCTTCGGATACGGTGGCCAATGTCCGGGATTCCCTGAGTTTTGTAGCCGGGAATTCAATCGGTTCCCCCACAAATCCGGATACACTGAGCGCTTTTTTGTTTTATGATCATATTCCCCTGGTTTCGGGTATTCCTGCGTTGACGATCGAAACCGGACACGCATTTCCCACCTTCGACTTAGACGATTATCTCACCGAATTAGACGGGGAGTCCGTGACATGGA
>CAZJWP010000106.1:0-7920 GCA_964549745.1 uncultured bacterium
TCCGCGTTATGATGTAAGGAACCAGGAAAGGAACAATGAATTTTACAAACCCGTAAATTGGATCCTTACTCATCTCACTTACTAAAAACCGGAAATAATTCTGTCCCATCAAAATGCCGGTGTTGGCAAATAACAGTAAATGAATGCTGCTGCCAACGATCAGGGCGATTAAGAGCGGCCGGGTCATGGTTTTATTAAGGATAGCCTGCATAGTAATCTTTCTCCATTTATATCGAGATTGATTGTGTTTGCTCTGATGTATCCATGTGTTGAATCACCTCACATTTTCCGATGGGGAAAGTAATAAATAAGTATTCACCATGCTGAACTTTTCTTGCAATATGTCAAATTGCAGACAGTTTAAGGCGCCTATATTCCGGATATTTTCCATAGATTGTAAGCCTAAAAAAGGTCAATGATCTATGCATCACAATCAAAATAATATATCGTACAACTCGTCTGTTCCCGGGTTCAGTAAAGGGACGGTTAATACTCCATCCTCCGGAGGAAACCGGTTAAAATCCAGCGTCCTACCTGAATAATTCAAGCTAAAATTATGAGCGGTTCCACAAAACAACAGGATACGTTTCGGGAATTTCTGGCTTCGTTTAATTATGGCAGCCGGACGGATTTGAACTTTAAGTTTCTCGCCCAACTATCGGATGAAGAAGCGGCCGGATTTTTCCAAAAACTTTTATCAACCGTAGTGGATGCCATCGATGATCAACGACTCAGTTATATTACCGGGCTTGTCCATGAATGGCAAAGTTTGGTCTATGGACAATCCTCCCGCTGGGAATATACCGACGAACCGTTTACTCCGCTGACGAAAGAATTGAATTCCAGCCGTGTCGCGCTGGTAACTTCCAGCGGACATTTTGTTGCGGACCAGGAACCGGAGAACTTTCCTTCGGCGGCTATGACGCAGGAGGATGTGGTTAATAAAATCAAGACATTCCTGAAGTCTCCGCCGGTCATGTCCCCAATCCCCAAACTAACACCGCCGAACCGGTTGCGTGTCAGACATGCCGGTTACGACATTCGTGGAGCGGAAAAGGATCACAATGTCGTATTTCCGTTACAACGACTCCTGGAATTAGAACAAGAAAAAATTATTGGTGAAGTAGCCGAAGAAGCATGGTCGTTCATGGGCGCCTGTGCCCAGACACCTTTGTTGAAGACGGTGGGTCCGGAATTGGCGGACACCATCCGGAAAAAACAGATTGACGCCGTGATCCTGGTCCCGGTCTGATCGGTGTGTCATGTGTCGGTCGGGCACCTTGCACGAATCATTGAAATGAGCGGAATTCCAACGGTTATCATTGCGGTGGATGCGTTTCGCAACCGATTGGAAAAAATGCGCGTGCCGCGGTTAATCACCACACCCCATATCATGGGGCGGCCGGTGGGACTTCCCGGGGATGTCAGACGGCAACGGGCCGTTTTGTTGAATGCCTTACATTTGCTGTCCACTGCAGAGACAGGAAACACGATTGTGACCATTAAGGCAAATTCCAATTCGTGATGCAGTCATTGTCCGGTCGGTTATACTCGAAAGACATTACCAGGGAATTTTCGCAGATAATCCAAATGTTGCACTTAGAACATAAATCCCGCCATTCTTTTACATAAGGCGAAAATAGAGTATGGTGGACGATAAGAAAAATACATCTACTATCCAGGACAATAAAATACCGGTAGATCCTGCCGTCTGGGTCGATCAATACGGAGATCACCTGTATCGCTATGCCGTTCTGCGGGCGGCAAGCGAGGAAGATGCGGAAGATCTGGTGCAGGAGACTTTTTTGAGTGCGTTAGGGGCGGCGACCAATTTTCGCGGAGAGTCGTCGGTGCAGACCTGGCTGTTTCGCATACTTAAGCGAAAGATCATTGATTATTATCGCAAGAAAGGTCGTCGAGATGATCATGAAGTCAACGTGAAATATGATGAATCCGCTAATTTCTATACTGAAGGCGCGATGAAAGGACGGTGGAGGCCGGAGGCCGCCCCGCAGGATTGGCGGCATGATCCTGAAACGCAGACTGAAACCAAGAGCTTTATGCATACCTTACAGCGCTGCATAAAAAATTTATCCTCCGGATTGGCGGCAGTGTTCACGCTCCGGGAACTGGAAGAGATGGATACGAACTCGATCTGTAATGAATTGGAGATTAGTTCGTCTAACTTATGGGTCCGGTTACATCGGGCAAGAACACAAATTCGGCAATGCCTGGAGCAAAACTGGCTTCATTCAGGCAACACTTAACACTTTGAGCAAACTCATGAAATCGAATCTCTTAATGATGATAATCAAACCGCTGACCGATGCTCTGACACCGAGTTGTCAGATTATCTCCCAACAGATTTCCCGGTCCATGGATGAACCCTTGACGCGGTGGGAAAGGTTCCAGGTCAAACTGCATCTCGTGGCATGTAAATTATGCACCCTGTATCGGGATCAGCTCCTTGCCATTCGCAAAATGATTCGGGAACAGACTGAGGAGCAGGATGCAAATTCCAAACTCTCGGACTTTCGACTTTCCCCGGAAAAACGTGAGCAGCTCAAAGAAAAACTGCGGGATCATTCTTCGGATTCCATAAATAAATAACCCCCGCGGCTTCGATTATTCAGTAGAGCTTTTTCAGTTGTAAATATCTCCCCTCTTACAGTTCTATAACACTTTTCATATTCCCGGGTACCCGATTCTATGTTGCCCGGTTCTGTCATTTATTCCGGAGAAAATGAAATTTTCCCGACTTACCCCGAATGTTGATGTAAGGATTCCGGATCTCGTCCGTCTAACAGAGTGAAAACGCAATGAAAACAATCTGAAAAAAACAAAAGGAATAATACACATGAAACGTTTTAAAAGTGCATTTACAGGAATTCCCATTCTCATATTGGGGATTATACTAAGTACAGGAAGCTTGCAGGCGCAGAATAAGGATCTGGTCACCGTGCAGTCCCGCAAGAATTTTGACCAGACCGTGGAAGCGCTGCGGCAGATGATATCCAAAAATGATATGATGGTGATGTCCGAGATCAATCAGGGGAAAATCCTCTCCATGACCGGTCTCCGGTTGAATGCTACATCACTGTTCGTCGGAAATCCGAACATCGGGAACAAGCTTTTTTCCGCAGACAAAGGCGTCGGAGTGGCTGTGCCTGTCCGGGTGAACGTCTATGAAGCATCGGATGGCCATACCTACATTAATTATGTGAAGCCGTCACAGCAGCTGGTGTCCTTTGACAATCAGCAGATCAGTAAAATCGGACAGATGCTGGATCAAAAGCTCCACAAATTGACATCCATGTTGGCGAAATAACAAGTTTTGATGCTTCGGTGCGGTTGTCAAAACCTGAACCGGCAGCGTTTTAATGAAAACAGAAGAGTTGAACATGAAAGAACAGGATAGTTTAAAACAATCAATTGAAAAAATCGGTCTGACGGGCGGCGCCTTGCTCGCTGCCGGGATTAGCCCGAACCTGTTCGTGATCGCGCAGGCGGGCTATGCCAAGCTCTCCATACTGGCTGTCAACTTCCTCTTCCCGTCGATTGTGGTTTTGCTGGCGATTCTGCTGGTGGGGACTTTTCGCGGACACACCGATTTGGTCGCACAGATCCGGTACGGAATACTTGCCGGACTATTGGCGACAGTCGGGTTGGAAGTTGTGCGCCATGTAGGTTTCCTGCTGGGAGGGATGCCCGGGGAGATGCCGAAACTGTTAGGAGTGTTGTTACTGGATAGATTTGCGCTGGGGCCGAATTGGCTATCCAATCTTGCAGGATGGGGTTACCATTTTTGGAATGGCGCTGCGTTTGGCATTGTGTACACCCTGCTGTTCGGTAAACCGCGGCTGTGGGGCAGCATTAGTTTTGCCGTACTGATCGGTATCGGATTCATGGTCAGCCCCGCAACCACAGCCCTCGGTATTGGAATCTTTGGCATCCGGTTTAATATCGGATTTCCGATCACGGTCACGCTGGCCCATGTGGTGTTCGGATTTATACTATGGATGGTTATTCATCGGTATGCATCCGATAACAGCGTTTCGATTCTTGCGCGCATGAAGAATGTTGTAGCTCCTTCGGGTACTACAACTACAATAGAAAAGTAAAATAATAACAATTAATAACGGGATACACATCCCATGGAGGAAACAGATATGAAAAAGTTAACATTAAGTTTGGTGATTTCTGTTGTGCTGATCGGCGCCGGGTTTGGACAGGTGACGATCACGAATACGGATACCTATTACACGGCTGATCAGATGTTGTTGGCCAATGAAATTAATGAGAGTGGCGAACCATTTGCCGAGGCATTGGGATATAATCTGGATGATTTGGATCCGTTTGTGTTGAATCAGCCGGATTCGATTGCCTATACCCTTGGTATTGAAAATTATGAGTACTCGCGCTATCAACTGGGAACGATAATTTCGCGATCGGGAATGGGGTTGCACATGATGTGGGCGCCGGTGATCAGCCAAATGGCTGCGATGGAACCGGATTCTAACTTCGATGGAATGTACACCCCGGCAAGTAATGGATTTAATGAGGATGATGAACTCATGAAAAACATTATGCATTTTTCCATGCTGGCGAATCATGCGCCTCCCGGGAATCCCTGGCCGCAGTTTGCTGAATTCACCAGCGGCGACCCCCATCTGCCGCAGGCGATTGATGCGCAAAATTTCGCCTGGAACGATTTCTCAACCCTTCGCTGGGATCGCAGTCTAATGGATAAAACGCTGAATTTGGCTGCCATGGGGCAAACGCTGATGAAGCAATATCTCTGGGCGCAGGATATGCTGAGCGCCTATCATGATTCGCTCGACAATCCGGTTGAGCCCGCCGCTAATGTCAGTCCTGATTCCGCCTCCAATCCTTATTTCGATCCTGCCAATAATATTTACTTTGGCGGTGATGCTCTGGATGGATTTATTGGGCAGGTGTTAACGGCCGAGTCAATCAACAAAGTAAAATTTGCCGTTTCATCGCTTGCCTTCGACGGAAGTGATCTGGGGATGGTTGATCCGGCGACGTATGATCCGGCCAGCGGGATTCGGTATTTTCCACACAAAATTGAAGTTACGGAAGAACAGGTGCATTCTGCCTTACCTCCGAAATACTCTACGCTGGCAGTCACTGATGCGAGTAGTCATCTATGGGATCAGTTGTCGTTCCTCTGGGGAACGCTCAGTTTTACCGATATGATGAATCCTGATCAGTCGGGCGAACCGAAGTATCTTGTCTATCATCAGGTATTTGACGGTGATCCGTTTCCGGCGGCAATGTCGCAGACCGGCAGCGCGGGTCCGTTTGATTTGATGAAAGGAACCAGCAAAGTACTGTTCCTGAACATCATGCAAATGCACTTTCGCAGCGCAGACGGCACTTTTGTTGATACAGCGTCGCTTGGTTCGGATGGATCGGTCCAAACAGGAAATCAGATATCCTCAGTGAACGCAGGCTATGCGCTGTTGATGTTGCGCAATTTTCAGGAGCAATTTACCGGAACGCCTTTGGAAAGTATGGCCCATGATGCCCTCGTCGCCCAGGCGGATTTCCTGGTAAATCAACTTTCCGGCGGCGGTGGCCGGTTTTACAATGGTTATACTTTTGACAATGGCGCTGATACAAGCCCAACCCTCGTGGAATCACAGGCAGCAGCAGTTCACGGGTTATATGCGGCGTTTCAGGCGACGGCAGACAGCACCTATTTGCAGGCCGCGAATGCGGGATATGGGTATTTAATCGACAATTATTACGTGCCATCCCAAACGGCATTTCGGACTGAATTGGGCAATGATCTTGCTACCTACACACCAAAGAAAGTGGCGATTCTTTCCGGGGCCATGCGTGAAGCTGCTTTGACCGGCGGGTATCCGGATGCTCCCGTGAAATATGTCCGGTTCTTTAATAAGGTGGCGAACGTCATGCAACTGTCCGAGGGCGCGAATACGGGAGAAAGCGGTAATGATTCGGATAATGACGGCATCCCCTTTATCCCGGAACAACCGCAAAATCTGCCGCCGGTTTTTGCCACAGAAGCAACGCTCGATCTGGCGTCTACCGTCGGGATTGATCAGAACCCGGTTCAGGTAATCAATGCGTTTACACTGGCACAAAACTATCCGAACCCATTTAACCCGGAAACAGCCATTACCTTCACTATTCAGAAGCCCGGATTTTACCAGCTGGATCTCTACAATGTGCTCGGACAAAAAGTCAGAACGCTGGTGAGCAGCAGGCTGAATCCCCAGCAGTATTCTGTTCGACTCAACGCTTCCGGATTATCCAGCGGCGTCTATTACTATCAACTTACCGGCGAAGGTAACTCGGCTACGAAAAAACTGCTCTTGCTGAAATAAAATACAGTCCCCGTATACCCCATGGACACGCCCTTTTGCCGGAGATTCTTACAGCGAAAGGGCGTTCCTCACTTTGGTAAAATTTTTGCCGTACCAATACAACAACACTTTTACATCCATTGGAATTTGTAATTTGTGATGAACAGAAAGGAAAAGATGTATGCAAACCGCATTTGATGTAATCGTCCTGGGCACCGGAAGTGCCGGGAGTACCGTCGCCCACACCTGTCGAAAAGCAGGAATGTCCGTTGCCATCGTGGATCCAGAACCCTTTGGGGGTACCTGTGCCTTGCGGGGTTGTGTCCCCAAAAAGGTCTATACCGCTGCCGCCGAAGCTGTGGACTGGGCCTATCGTCTTGACGGAAAGGGTGTTGATAAAAAGAATCTCAGGCTGAACTGGAAGGATTTGCAAACTTTCAAACAAACCTTCACGGAGCCCTTTCCTGATAACCGGGAGCGGGGATATTTAAAGGCCGGAATCAAACCCTATCATGGTCAGGCGGAATTTGTGGATGAACATTCGATTCGTGTGGGGGAAAACCGGCTGAGGGGCGAACATATTGTCATCGCCACCGGCGCGAAACCGCGATCTCTGGGAATTCCGGGAGAAAATTATTTAACCGGCAGCACGCAATTTCTTGATCTGGAGACACTGCCAAAAGAGATCGTGTTTATCGGCGCCGGATTTATTTCCATGGAATTTGCCCATGTGGCGGTTAGAGCCGGAGCCAATGTGCGCGTGATTCACCGGGGGGAACGTCCCTTAAAACCGTTTGACCCGGATTTGGTGGATATCCTCACAGAAGCTTCCGAAAAAGAGGGGATTCAGTTTGAATTTCATACCGAACTTGTGCGTGTGGAACCTGCGGATGATGGCTACCTTGTTCGAGCCAACCACGATGGCGAAGAACTTACCTTCAAAGCGGATATGGTTGTACACGGCGCCGGTCGTGTGGCCAACATTGAAAATATGAATCTGGAAAAAGCGAAGGTTCAGTACGGACCCCGGGGCGTCACCGTCAATAAGTATTTACAAAGCACAAGCCAACCCCATATCTATACCGGCGGTGATGCCGCGGATAGCGGTCCGCCCTTAACACCGGTCGCCAGTCTCGATGGAAAAGTTATCGCACAGAATATTTTGAACGGACCCTCGCGAATCCCTGATTATTCAGTCGTTCCCAGTGTGGTCTTTAGTGAACCGCACCTGACCAGTGTGGGACTGAGTGAAAAATCCGCCCGGGAACAGGGACTGGATTTTCGGGTGAATTTTTCAAAGACAGGGGAATGGGTGACTTCCCGGCGGATTAATCAACCGTATTCGGGGTTCAAGATTCTTATCGATAATCGGACAGACCGGATTCTGGGCGCTCATTTACTGGGTCCGAACGCCGGGGAAGTCATTAACATTTTCGCCCTGGCGATGAAAGGCAATCTCCCGGCGTCAACCCTGAAGGAAATGATATATGCCTATCCCACCAGCGCGTCTGACATTGTCTATATGATATAGAATATTCCTGTCGAAAGCCGGTCTTAACCTCCC
>CAZJWP010000107.1:0-7778 GCA_964549745.1 uncultured bacterium
CAAACCGGAAAAAGTGATACCAATGGATGACGACGATTTCTCCGAATTTTGAAAATAGTATGAAGTCTAATGGAACAGGAAACAGTGCACAAAACAAAATACCTGCGTTTCCCGGTGAACCGTCTAACAATGGCAGAATTCATCGCAATTAAGGAGTGAAAGCCATGAGTTCATTCGGAATGAAAATGAAAAAAGTCTCTATTGGTACAAAGCTACCCTTAGCTATCTTGTTAACGATCACGATTTTATTGGGCGTATCATTCTTTCTGTTAATTAACAGGCAGAATAATATTGACCTGAATGTTAAAATCGAAAATTCTGTTGCGACGGCTAATGTTGTGGATCAGAGCATTAAATATTCGATGCTTCAAGGTGAAATGGATGCTGTTGAAGAGATGATATCAAATACGGCAGGGAAGAATGGCATAAAAACAGTAACACTGTTTGATTCAAAAGGGAAAGTGTTTACTTCAAGTGACCGTTCCTTAGCGGATATGACATCAAATGACAGCTATCTACTTTCTGCAATTATCAAAAGGGAAATACGGTTGATGATTCGCATTTGAACGATGGGAAAATCACTTGCTATACTCCAATTCTGATCGAAGAAGATTGTCAAACCTGTCATTCGGAGATGGCAGTGGGAGACGTTAATGGTGTTTTGAGAGTTGATGTTGATTCTGAGGATATCATCGCACGCAATGCATCAAATAAATATCTGGAGTACGGATCGCTCCTTATCTTGATTGTCGTCACTACGGGATTGTTGTATTTCCTGACTCAAAGCATCGTCATAAAACCCATTCAATCACTGGCAAAGTCAGCCGATGCGATTGCGAACGGAAAATTTGATGAACAAATCAATATAGAATCAGAAGATGAAATCGGAGATTTAGCGAAATCGCTCAAATTGGTAGTCCACAATGTGAAAGAAAAAATAAATATTCTAAATAAAGTACCTGCTCCTATCATGGCTGTCGATAAGGATTTTACGATTCAGTTCATGAATCCGACAGGCGCCGGGCTTGGTAATCGCACACCTGAGCAATGTGTCGGGATGAAATGTTACAACCATTTCAAAACAACTCATTGTCGGACGGAAAACTGCGCAGTTAGTCAGGCGATGAAATATGATAGAATCACTACGGAAAAGACGGTGGCAAAACCCTTGGACACTGAAATCCCAATTCAATATACCGGAACAGCCGTAAAAGATAATAACAATGAGATTATTGGTGCCGTTGAGTATGTCACTGATATTACTGAAATCGATGCCTTGATGAAAGAAACTGATCATGTGGTAGAAACCGTATCCAAAGTGATGGAAGCTGCGGCTAATAAAGATCTCTCACAACAAATTGCAGAAGAATTTACAGGTAAGTTTGTGGACCTGAGGGAGAATGTCAATAAAACCCTCCATAATTTGGATGTTGCCATGGGACAGGTCAATTCAGCTGTGTCACAGGTTTCAGCAGCTAGTACACAGATTTCGGAGGGAAGTCAGTCACTGGCTGAAGGCGCAAACGAACAGGCCAGTTCTCTTGAGGAAGTTTCCAGCAGCCTTGAAGAGATGTCTTCCATGACAGAGCAAAATTCGCAGAATGCAAACCAGGCTGCCAAACTGTCGGGGAAATCCAAAGAGGATGCGAAACGCGGTGATGGCGCAATGTTAAAGATGACGAATGCGATCACAAAGATTAAAGAATCCTCCGATGAAACGGCAAAAATATTAAAAACGATTGATGATATTGCGTTTCAAACCAACTTGCTGGCTCTGAACGCAGCCGTTGAAGCGGCACGTGCCGGTGATGCCGGAAAAGGATTTGCCGTGGTAGCAGAAGAAGTGAGGAGTTTAGCTCAAAAGTCAGCGGAAGCAGCAAAAAATACTTCCAAGATGATCAACGAATCGGTGACCAATTCGGAAGCGGGCGTTCAAATTACACAAGAAGTGGCCGAAGTCCTGAAATCGATTGTCGAAGGTGCGACAAAGGTCAATGACCTGGTGACGGAGATCAATGCTGCCTCTAAGGAGCAGACAACCGGTATTGAACAAATCAATATCGCTGTGGCAGAGATGAACAAAGTGACCCAACAGAATGCAGCCAATTCCGAAGAATCGGCTAGCGCTTCTGAAGAACTGAACAGCCAGGCAGAAGAGTTAAATGCCCTGGTGGGAGATTTTCGGATTTCGTAAGATTCAAAACTCCTTGTTTCCAGGGAAAGCCGGGATCGCTACATAAAAAAACAAATGCCAAAAAGAATCTGAAACCCGAGAAAGTGATTTCTCTTGACGATGAGGATTTCTCCGAGTTTTAGTAAGAACTCCAAGACCCGGTTGACCAATTCAATTCGAGATAGAAGCATAGAATAAATAACGATTTGGTTTGTTTCGAAATTAGAACAAAGCTCCGGAATGAATCGGAAATCAAATTGTTAACGATTAATGGGAAATAGGATTGTGACGAATTTTGATCTGGAACTCAAAGCAAAAACATTTGACCGAATTAGAACGATCGTTTATGAACGCAGCGGTATTTCGCTGAATGACAGTAAACGTGCCCTTGTTTCAGCGAGGATCGGAAAAAGGCTGCGGGCCTTAAGTTTGCCGGATTATGAAAGATATCTGGACGTTCTGGCAAATGACAAAGAGGGAAACGAAGTTGTTCAGCTTCTGGATGTCATCTCAACAAATGTGACCAGTTTTTTCCGTGAGAACGACCATTTTGAGTTTATTAAAAAAGTATTCCCTGAATGGTTGAAAAGCGGGCAGACCCGGTTTCGTTTTTGGTCGGCTGCCAGTTCGACCGGGGAGGAGCCATATTCACTTGCAATCACCTTGCTGGAATCAGGCGAAAACGTAAAAACTGATATTCGGATCCTGGCGACAGATATATCAACAAGAGTATTGCAACGCAGCCTTCAGGGTGTCTATAAGGAAAGACAAATGAAAACGGTTCCCCGGTCAATCCGGAAAAAATATTTTAATATTTCCGGGAATGGTGACGATAAAGAATATAGGGTGAAGGAATCACTAAAAAAGATGATTGCATTCAAGCGATTGAATCTCTCCAAACCGCCCTTCCCGATGAAAGGACCAATGGACGTAGTTTTCTGCTGCAATGTGATGATCTATTTTGACAATTCCGGAAGGAAAATACTGGTTGACGATATTTATCGATTGCTTAAATCTGGCGGATATTTAATCGTAGGACATGCGGAAAGTCTGGCTGGTATCAAAACAGAATTCCGTGCAGTACAACCATCAATTTATGTGAAATAAACCGGGGCCGATTTGAATTTCATTACTTCAATTGCACGAATGATAACCGATAAGTAGCAGTAGGATGCTTCAATCGGTAGGAATCTCGGATTTTAAGGTCAGTGGCGACCCGGAAGATGTAATCATCACCTATTCTCTGGGTTCCTGTGTCGGGTTAACCTTGTATGATCCGGTTGCCGGAGTCGGGGGAATGGTTCACTGTATGCTGCCGCTCTCACATGTTAATCCGGAAAAAGCCCAGTTGAATCCCGCAATGTTTACCGACACGGGTGTCCAGCTATTAATCCAATCCGTATATGATCAGGGGGCGAAGCGCGACCGGCTCATTGCTAAAGTGGCCGGAGGTGCGCAACTTCTGGATCATAAACACATCTTCCGCATTGGCGAACGTAACTATACGGTCTTGAGAAAAGTTCTGTGGAAGAATAATATCCTGATCAAATCAGAAGAAGTGGGCGGCGCAAAATCCCGAACCATGCTTTTGTACATGAAAGACGGGCGCACCACCATAAAAAATAAAGGGCAGGAGGTCGAGTTATGACCCAACGCGATCAAATCATTGCTCGTTTGGATTCGATTCCGAAAATGCCCGCAATGGTTGTCAAAGTGACTCAAATGTTGAACGATCCTGAAGTGAGTTTTAAAGCTTTGGCTGATGTTCTGCAATACGATCCCGGATTAACAGCAAATATTCTTCGCTTAGCGAACTCCGCTTATTTTGGGTTTGCCAGTAAAATCAATTCAGTACACCAGGGGATGGTTCGCTTGGGGACTAAACGAATCTATGAACTGGCAGTAGCCGCAGCTATCGGACCTTTCGCTCAACAGGCGATAAAAGGGTATGATCTTTCCCCGCGGAAATTGTGGGAACATTCCATGGCGGTTGCGGTGGGAACGGAAGAGCTGGCCAAATTATTGAAAATCCCTGCACCCGAATTCGCTTTTACCGCCGGGTTGTTGCACGATATTGGGAAAATTGTTTTGGGAACATTTATCGAAGTCGACCCGGAACCAATATTTAAACTGGTTCGCGAAGAGAAAATTGCATTCAATGAAGCAGAGACACAAATCCTGGGAATCAATCACGCTGAAGTGGGAGCCCTTTTATTTGAACGGTGGAATTTGCCGGAATCAATCATTCAGGTTATTCAATGGCACCATGAACCGGAATCCCACGAGGACAGCAGCAAAGTGACGGCGCTGGTTCACGCGGCGGATATGATTGCTTTGATGTCCGGTATTGGGACAGGGCGGGATGGTTTGCGCTATCGTCCTTCCCAACAAGTAGTAGGTCAGTTAAATTTGACCACCGATATCATCGAAATGTGCTCAAGTCAAATCCTGGAGAAAGTGAACGAATTGATCCATGTTTTCGCACCATAACCAAATGAGGCAGAATTATGGCCTTTAATATTCTTATCGTAGACGATTCAGCCACCGTACGGGCTGTGATCGAAAAAACCTTACACATCGCCGGTGTGGACGTCGGCGAAATCTTTAAAGCTGAAAACGGGAAAGAAGCATTGGAAATCATTGGTAATAATTGGGTGGATATTATCCTGTCCGATATCAATATGCCGGTGATGGGCGGAATTGAAATGATCGAGAAAATGTCCGAAGATGGTTTATTAAAAACGATTCCGGTGATTGTCGTCTCTACGGAGGGAAGCAGCACCCGAATAGAACAATTGAAATCCAAAGGTGTGCGCGGGTATATCCGAAAACCGTTTACACCCGAAATAGTCAAGCAAATGGTTGACGATATTATGGGAGTACCTCGATGAATGGAGAACGGAAAGAAATAATACAGGATTCCTTTTGCAATGTCTTGGAACAAGTGGCCTTTATGTTCGGCGAAGCCTGTTCGAAAGACGAGATATCGGACGATAAGAAATCTTACGTCCAGGCCAAAATGACCTATTCCGGAGATTTCCCCGGTCATGCATCCATCACGGTTCCAATCGATATGTGTCCGGTGATTGCCGCAAATATTCTGGGAGTGATCGAAGACGATGAACAGGCATTCAACCTTGCAACCGATTCATTGAAGGAAGTTCTGAATATCAGCTGCGGATTGTGCCTTACAAGTATTGCCGGAGAAACAAAATTGTTTGATCTTTCGGTACCTCAGATCAACGAACTGGATCAATCATCCTGGAAAACCATAATTGCAAGCGAAGCGTCGATCGGTTTGATTGTCGATGATTTCCCTGTTCTGGTTGAATTTGTTGCGGAAAACGGTGAGTAAAATATCTGATGTTAAACGAACAAGATTGTAAATGGTCATGAAAAAAATTCGCGTATTAGTTGTAGACGATTCTGCAGTTGTCCGGAAGATATTCAGTAATGAATTGTCCCGGGATCCTGCGATTGAGGTTGTTGGAACAGCGCCTGATCCGTACATCGCACGGGACAGAATTGTGGAACTAAAACCGGATGTTCTCACATTAGACATCGAAATGCCACGGATGGACGGCATCACTTTTTTACACAAACTAATGCGGTATTATCCGCTTCCGGTGATTATTGTGTCATCCTTAACTGTCCAGGGCGGGGAGTTAGCGCTGGAAGCGATGGAAGCCGGAGCAGTGGAAGTATTATCGAAACCCGGATCATCCTATACTGTTGGAGATATGTCGGTTGAGCTAATTGATAAAATCAAAGCTGCGGCTCAGGTAGTTGTCACTAAAAAAACAGATTCCATCGATTCGGGGAAACCTCAACGTCTGGCCATGACACGAACGACCAATAAGGTAGTGGCCATTGGGGCGTCCACAGGCGGGACACAAGCCCTGCAAAGTGTATTGCAAACTTTACCCGGAAACTGTCCAGGAATTGTGATTGTCCAGCATATGCCGGAGAACTTTACACGTTCATTCGCCGATCGCTTGAATGAACTTTGCGCTATGGATGTGAAGGAAGCACAGGATGGCGACCGGGTATATCCCGGACAAGTACTAATCGCACCAGGGAACTATCACATGATTTTACAGCGATCCGGGGCCAATTATTACGTCCAGATTAAAAAGGGACCATTGGTCAGTCGTCACAGACCCTCGGTTGATGTGCTGTTCAAATCTGTGGCAAAATATGCCGGTTCCAACGCGGTTGGTGTTATCTTAACCGGGATGGGGAAGGATGGAGCTTCCGGTATGCTGGAAATGCACACGAATGGCGCAACAACAGTAGCTCAGGATGAAAGAAGTTGTATTGTGTTTGGGATGCCAAGAGTTGCCATTGAAATGGGCGGCGTGGATCATATTGTCAGCCTAAAACAGATCCCGGAAAAAATCCTGGAGTTAGTATGAGGAACGAATCGTATTGGGTTGATCCCCGAATAATCCTAAATTTGAACGTACATATCCGAAGACTAAGAGGTTTTACATGGAAAACATGAAGGTTCTTTTCGCTGAAGATTCGCCTACAATGAGGCGGATTATATTAAACACGCTGAATAAAATTGGTCTAAAAGATGTCATAGAAGCTGAAAACGGCGTCGATGCTCTGGAAAAGCTAAATGGCCAACCCATTGATATCGTGCTTACAGATTGGAATATGCCGGAAATGAATGGGGAAGAATTGGTCATCAAACTTCGGAGTGATCCGAAATATGCAAAAACACCAATCCTGATGGTGACCACACGCGGGATGAAGGAAGACGTATTAACAGCCATTAAGCATGGCGTCAACGGATATATTGTAAAACCATTCTCTCCCGAAAAGCTAAAATTGAAAATTACTGAACTAATTTCGTAACCTGTATCGGAGGATATATGGCAAAATCACCGGATATGAATGAAATCCTTGATAAAATTGAGGAGATGCGCGGTTTTTTTAAAATTGGCGACGAAGTAATTCCGTTTTTAAGCGATTTATTTATATTCCTTCGGGATGTAATGCCTTTAATGTCAGAAATGAATCTTTCAATTAAAGACAGTACCGGGAAACTGCCGAATGCATCCAGTAATATTGCCTCCGTAAGTGAAGCAACCGAACTGGCTACCAATGAGATCCTGAACAAACTGGATAGTATTTCAGCCAAACTTGAGGATCTGTCAAACCTGGTAGCGGATAAGAAAAAAGGTGGAGAAATCGTTGAGGAAATAAACAATGAATTAAACGATATCATCTATTCGCTCCAGTTTCAAGACATTACTTCGCAGCAACTGGACCATACAAATCGTATTCTGAAGGCCATCAGTGAAAAATTTGTCAAATTATTCAAGTCGATGGAAAAGCTAAAATCGGAAACCGAAGTAGGTAAACGGGTTGTTGATATGATGGAAACCAGTCCGGATGAAGAAAAACGAGCGGAAGATGTAGAACAATTTGAAGAAAAAACCAGTGACAATATCCATTCCGAAGGCATTTCCCAGGACGACATTAACGCGCTATTCAACACCTGATCCTTTTCTTTTTCTTCAATTATATTGAGATAGTTCGGTTCTATTTCGACGCAGTAACATGGATTATTGTATTGGATTCTGTGTAGTATTTT
>CAZJWP010000108.1:0-7688 GCA_964549745.1 uncultured bacterium
TTCGTCAATCAATCGCGCCGCCCTGGAATAACCCACTTTTAACCTCCGCTGTAGAAGCGAAATACTCCCTTGTTGGTGTGTCACCACTAATTTTATAGCATCCTTAATGAGTTCATCGTTCGCTCCGGCGGATTCGCCGCCAACCGTCGGTAAAACAGATTCACGGACGCTGGCCAGTTTGAGCTCATCCGCCTTGGGTTGCTGGCTGATATAATCCATAATCGACTCAATTTCGGAAAGGCTTACAAAGGCGTTGTGCATACGCACCGCTTCAGAACTGCCCGGCCCCTGATAAAGCATGTCACCGCGGCCAATCAGTTTTTCCGCGCCGGGCGTATCGAGAATCGTTCGGGAATCGATCTTAGTTGCAACCTGGAAGGCAATCCGCGCCGGGAAATTAGCCTTGATCACGCCGGTAATCACATCCACAGACGGACGCTGAGTGGCAATGACCAGATGAATTCCAACTGCGCGTGATAACTGAGCCAGGCGGGCAATTGGCGCTTCTACATCCTTGGCGCTGAGCATCATCAAATCGGCTAATTCGTCCACGACCAAAACTATGTAGGGCATGATCGGTTCGTCTTTCTTTTTCGCGCGGGTGTTGAATTCTTCAATATTGCGAACAACCGCATCCGAAAGCACATTATACCGTCGGTCCATCTCTTTTTCCAATGCCCGGAGCGCCAGGATTGCATTGTCCGTGGACGTAACAATAGGTTCGTCGATGTCCTCCAAACCAAGCAAATGATAATCTTTCAATGCCCGGTAGAGCGTCATTTCCACTTTTTTAGGATCGATGATCAGGAGTTTGATCTCATCCGGTGTCGCCTGGTAAAGCAATGAACAGATGATCGTATTCAAACAAACGGATTTTCCCGATCCGGTGGTTCCGGCAATCAGCAGGTGAGGCATCTTTGCCAGATCCAAAATGGCAATTTCGCCGGAAGTCATCTTTCCCACGGCCAGCGTTAAGGTTGATTTCGATTTGGCAAATTTCTCCGAATTAATGACCGATTTAAAATAGACGGTTTCCGGGTTGCGATTCGGAACTTCAATCCCGACGGATGATTTCCCCGGAATCGGTGCAATCACACGAACACGGCTGGCTTCCATCACCCGGGCCAGATCGTCGGAAAGCGCGACAAATTTGTTCACCCGTACACCTTCTGCCGGTTCCATCTCAAATAAGGTGATCACCGGTCCCGGATGTACATTGATCACCTTCCCTTCCACACCAAAGGTGGCCATGGATTGCGTCAGAAAATTGGCGCGGTCAATGAGTTCGTCTTTGCTCTGGGAATCATCGATCCGCGGCGGTGTTGTCAACAATTCTGTGGCGGGAAGCTGATAAGTGCGCTTTGGTTTGGACCGGTCTTTTACCGCATCCAGGTCCACCTCCTTTTCCTGGACCATTTCTCCCACTTCAATATTTTCGTCTTCTTCCGATTTTTCAGGAATTTCCATCTGCTCCGGTTCGGAAGTGCCCTCCGATTTTGGCTTCCTCGATTTACGTTGCGCTTCCCGGATCACATCTTCGGAAAGGTCTTCTTTCTGCTCCTCTGATTTGGACACAGGTTCAACTTTGGATGATAATGGTGCAGATTCCGGTTTTTGTTGTGACTCAATCTTTTCACGTAATTTGCGTGTGTGTTCTCTCCGGGCCGCTTCCGCCAGTTTGTCGGCACGACTTTCTTTCCACTCCGCAAATTTCTTTTGAGCGAATTCTTTTATGGCAATAAACGGTTTATAAAAACTGGTGGAAAAATATCCCCGGGCCAACACAACCCAACCGGCCAGCAGGATTAATACCAAACCCGGCGTTCCAAGGAAATCGCGGATCATCTGGGACACCAACGTCGGCCACAGGCCCGCAACCAGCAGCGCTCTATGGGAGGCGGGATAGAACCACAATCGTCCGGCGCCGAATGAAATCGCCAGCCAAACGGCGGCGGCAAACAGGTAAAGCGAATGACGGGCCAGCTTTCCCATCGGTTTCCGGGAAAAGAGCCACCAGCCCCAAATCAATCCCAGTACCGGCAGGATAATGGCCGTAAATCCCAGGGCTATCTTGATTAAAGCAAACCCGATGGCAACACCCACAATTCCCATGGGATTTTGTATTTCGACGAATTTGGAAATGGACGGCTCTTCGTTGGCGTGATAACCGATTAAACTGACCAGTACCAGCAAAGACAGGGCCAGCAGTAAAATTCCGGCAATTTCTGAACGACGGTGCATTAGAACAGACGCGGGTGTTGCTTTTTCATCGTGTTATACCACTCAATAAATTCTCCAAGGCCGTCAAAAATAGTAGTTTTCGGATCGTAATCCAACCAGGTTCGGGCGCGGCTAATATCCGCGAAGGTTTGAACCACATCACCGTCCGGCAATTCGAAAGACTCCAACTTGGGATCCCGACCGGTTAACTCAGCCAGCATCTCAATCAGTTCCATCAATTTCACCGGCTCCGAATTCCCCAAATTGTAAATGGAATAGTCCTCTTCCTCATGATGCAAGGCATTCCAGAGTCCGTCGATAATATCACTGAAAAAAGTATAATCCCGGGCTGTCGTCCCGTCGCCAAATACCGGAATGGGTTTGTTACGATACAACAACCGCACAAATTTATGGATCGCCATTTCCGGGCGCTGCCGTGGACCATAAACGGTGAAAAAACGAAAAAGTGTCGTTGGAATGCCTGTGAGATGGTACGCCGTGTATAGTTGGATTTCGTTCATTTTCTTGGTCCCGCCATAGGGCGATATTTGACGATCCACGTTGTCGTCCTCAGAAAACGGTACTTTTTCGTTGTTGCCGTATACAGAAGATGACGATGCAAACAGCAACTTTTGCACCGGGTATTGACGAATGGCGTCCAGCAGAACCTGTGTTCCGCGGATATTCACATCAATATAAAGCGACGGATTTCCCAAACTGGGTCTGACTCCGGCCATAGCGGCCAGATGCACTAAAATCTGCGGCTGGTGTTTTTGGAAAACACCGCCGATAAACTTCCGGTTTCGGATGTCGCCTTTCTCAAAATGAAAATGGTTATGTTTAGAAAGCTCTTCCAGGTTCAAACGCTTAATCAGCGGGCTGTAATACGAATTCAGATTGTCCACGCAAACGACCGTGTATCCGTTCGCCAGTAACCGGTCGCTGAAATGCGATCCGATAAACCCGGCTCCGCCTGTCACCAGTACTGTCTCTTTATGCTTCAATTTTAGCTTCCTGCTTTTCCTTATGTATTACTGCCATAATGATAGTCTACCGATAAAGTTCTCAACGATGGAGCGAACCTTCGGTATAAAATGGCGGTTTCACAACCACTGCCGGAATCTGTTTCCCGCGAATTTCGATCGCGATTTCCGTCCCGGACTTGGTCAATCCTTTTCTCACATAACCCAGACCAATTCCTTTTTGCAGCGATGGCGATTGTCCGCCTGAAGTTACCACCCCCACATTTTCGCCATCATGCAGAATGGAATACCCGTGCCGCGGGATTCCCCGTTCCTGCAATTCAAAACAGATCAATCGGCGATTCAAATTTGCTTTTGCCTCCAGCAAGGCTTCCCGGCCAACAAAATCACCTTTGTCCAATTTGGTAATCCAGCTTAAACCAGCTTCGATTGGATTCGTGGTTTCGTCAATGTCATTTCCATAGAGGCAATATTTCATCTCCAATCGCAAAGTATCACGGGCGCCTAAGCCCACGGGAATTACGCCGCGGTCGGCTCCGGCTTCCAAAATCGCATCCCAAATCTGTGGAACAATCTTTTCCGAGCCGTACACTTCGAATCCCAGTTCGCCGGTATAACCGGTTCGCGCAACGGTGATCTTCTCACCATGATATTCCATTTCTTTGTGCTTATAAAAGCCCAAATCGTCCAATGAAGTATTCAGAACTTTACTCAGTATCTCCCGGGAAAGCGGACCCTGAAACGCAATTAAAGTGAATTCATCACTGCAATTGGACAAGGAAACATCAGTCGGGCAATGTGACTCAAACCAGGCGTAATCCTTTTCAATATTGGCCGCATTGACCACCACCATAAATTTGTCCGGCGCGTAGCGGTAAATAATCAAATCGTCCAGCAAGAAACCCTGTTCGTTGCAAATAGCGGAATATTGAGCTGCTCCGCTTTCCATGACCGAAACATCGTTGATCGTAATTTTCTCAAGAAAAGTTTCCGCTTCCGATCCTTCAACGAGAAATTCACCCATATGACTCACATCGAAGAGTCCCCCGGCTTTCCGAACCGCCAAATGCTCATTCATAATCCCGGAATACTGAATTGGCATCAGGTAACCGGCAAAAGGCGCCAGTTTCGCCCCCAGCGCTTCATGCCGGGAATAGAGAGCTGTTTTTTTCAATTCACTGTTCATCAGATTCAAAATAGTCCTTTAGTTTCGTTAATCCTTCTTCAATGTCGCTCACGCTGATACCGGAGTAAGCCAGCCTAATAAATTGTTCGGTTTCGCCCGGTAAAACACGACCAAAGTGATTCCGCGTGCAAAATGAAACACCGGTTTTCTCCAAAGCAAGGTCTTTCAACTTGTCCACATCCGTCAGCCCTTTTCGCTGCATCACTTGAGTCACATTGGGAAAGAGATAGAAGGTGCTGTTCGGTAAAGCAATGGAAATGCCGTCGATGGCATTCAGTCCTGCCACGGACGCGTCACGGCGGCGCTGCAATTCCGCCAGGATTTGCTGCGGTCCGGACGGATCGCCGGTGAGACCTTCCACCATGGCCCATTGAATAAAATGGTTCGAGCACGATTCGGCGTTGGTGTTCAATTTGCTGATAATTTGGATCACCTCGTCCGGACCGATCGCCGCGCCCAGGCGCCAGCCGGTCATGGCGTATTTCTTGGAAAAAGTGTAAAGGATCACGGTGCGTTCCTGCATTCTGGGATAGGTCACGATGGAGCGCGGCGTGCCGCCGTAACGGACTTCGTAGTAGGCTTCGTCCGATAACACCCACAAATCATGTTTCACGGCCAGTTTTGCCAGAGCCGCCATTTCCGCTTCACTGCTTTCAGCGCTGATGGGATTCTGGTAATTGTTGTAGATCAGGATCCGGGTTTTGTCCGTAATTGCCGCTTCCAGCTTCTCCATATTAATGGCAAATCCCTCATCGGTTTCATCGTACCCATAGGGAACGGCTACGCCGCCCTGAAATTCGATCTGCGATTCGTAGATCGGGTAACCGGGATTCGGATAGAGCACCTCATCACCGGCATTCATGACGGCGGAAATGAATTTTCCGATCACCGGTTTACCGCCGGGCTGGATCGCCACGTTTTCAGCGGTATATTTCACCTTACGGCGTTTACTCACATCTTCAGCCAGCGCTTCACGCAACGGCATAATTCCGATTCCCGGACAATAGCCGGTGTAACCGTCGCGGATGGCCTTTTGAGCGGCGTCTATGATATTCTGCGGCGTAGGCAGGTTGATATCGCCCAAATGAAACGGATAAACTTTGTGACCTTGTTCGGCCCATGCGGCCGCCTGAGCCGAAACTTTAAAGGCGGTCTCGGTGCCCAGCTTGGATAAACGGTCAGCCAACTTCATAATAAAATTCCCCTTACATTAAGGTTAATGCTTTGCGGATGATGTCTTCCAGCGATCCGGTTAAGTCCCTGGATTTTTCCAGTCGTTGCACTGCCTGTTGGGCCTGGGAACGCTTATATCCCAGCGCCTGCAAAGCAGCAATGGTGTCATTCGCCAGAGTTTTGTGCTCCGGTGTAATCATAATACCAGTCGGAAAATCGTCTTCCACATCCACAAATTTTTCTTTCAGTTCAATGATAATACGCTTGGCCGTCTTCGGCCCGATCCCCGGAATCACGGTGAGCGCTTTTACATCGCCCGAAATGATCCGGTTCTTGAATTCTTCCACGCCGATGCCGCTGAGAATTCCAATCGCGGACCGCGGTCCGATGCCGCTGATGCCCGTCAATAACATAAAGAGTTCCCGCTGTGCTTCGGAGTGAAATCCGTATAATGCCAAAATGTCTTCCCGGACGTGTAAATAGGTAAGCAATTCCACGGAATTTCCCAATTCCGGAAGCCGTTCATAAGTGTTCACCGTGATGGATATTTTCAATCGCATGCCGTGGACATCCACGATGGCAACTCCGGGTGTTTTTTGCTTCAAAGTTCCGGCAATCGAATCAATCATCTTACCACTCCGGTTGATTGAGGTAGCACAAACCAATGGCCAGTGCATCGGAGGCATCCAGCGGTTTGGGCGGTTCGCTCAGATTTAGAATTTTTTGCACCATGAATCGCACCTGTTCTTTGGTGGCGGCGCCGTTCCCCGTCACAGAGCTCTTCACTTTACGAGGTGAATATTCTTTGCAGGAAATTCCGTAATGCGCCCCCGCCAGCAAGAGCGCCCCCCGGGCCTGGCCAAGACTCAATGCCGACTTAAAATTCTTCTGGAAAAATGTGTCTTCGATGGATAACACGTTTGGTTTATACTCGTTTAACAAATTGCTCAGTTCATCAAATAAAAATTTCAGTCGATCAGCCAAATCCAGATTCGAAGGCGGTTTAATCGTCCCGTAACAAATGGATTTAACTGTGGAACCATCCTTCTGGACCACTCCGAATCCGGTGGTATTCAAACCGGGATCAATGCCAATGACACGCATACGAATTCAGATACGATCAATAGTTCCGGAACCGGCCGGACTCATTCGGACTGCGCCGCGACGATGGTGTCCTCATCCATATCGAAGTTGGAATAGACCTGGTCGATGTCGTCGTTTTCCTCAAGCGCTTCCATTAGCTTTAACAAGCGTTCAGCGTCCTTCCCTTCCACTTTCTGAAGATTTTTCGGGACCATTTCCACTTCCGCCGATTTCAATGTCAGTTCTTTCGCCTCCAGCGCTTCCTTCACCTCTATGAAGGACGATGGATCGGTCGTAATAATATACTCCTCATCCTCCGATTCAAAATCTTCGGCGCCGCATTCCAGCGCCAGATCAAATAATGTTTCTTCGTCACCCGCTGCCTTGTCCAGGATAATCTGACCTTTTTTATCAAACATCCAGGCCACACTTCCGTTTTCGCCCAGATTCCCGCCATACTTGGACATAATGTGTCGGATATCCGCCACCGTTCGGCGGTGATTGTCTGTGGTGACTTCCAAAAAAATAGCCACGCCACCGGGGCCATAACCCTCAAAAGTGGCTTCTTCGTAACTCACACCGGGAAGTTCACCGGTGCCTTTCATGATGGCCCGCTTGATGTTATCCTGGGGCATATTGGCGGCTTTGGCCTTTAAAATCGCCGTCCGCAACCGCGGGTTGGCGGCTTCATCACCGCCGCCTAAACGGGCGGCAATGGTGATTTCCTTAATAATTACGGTGAAGATTTTGCCCCGTTTGGCATCAAGGGCACCCTTCTTCCGTTTGATAGTGGACCATTTACTGTGACCGGACATTTTTCCCTCAAAAAATTAGAATGAAAATTTACAGAATTCCCTGTCTGAACCCAACCTCTTTGGAAGGGAGGTTAAGACAAACTATTACCTGATTGAATTCTATTGGTATAGTGATCTTCAGGTATGGAGTCCCACGGGAAAATCCCGTTGTACCTTGTAAATTATGTCCATAGGGACGACATCCCGATCGCCGGATGATAAAAATGATTCAACCTCGAGCATAGACCG
>CAZJWP010000109.1:0-7324 GCA_964549745.1 uncultured bacterium
CAAAACGTTCAAGCACATTCCGATTAATCGGAACTCCGTTTAGCGCTTTCGTTGGCAAACATTGTAAAAAGAGACTCCAAGCGATAAATGACTGATTTAATCCTGATTTTCTTAATGGCCTTTTTAGCAGCAACTATTTCCGGAGCAGCCGGATTTGGCGGGGCCTTATTATTCCTTCCTGCCTTGACTGGAATCGTTGGCATAAAAGCAGCCGTTCCGATTTTAACAATCGGCCAAATTTTCGGTAATGGTTCAAGAGTTTGGTTCGGTAGGAACGAATTAAAATGGCGGCCAATTATTTACTTCCTTTTAACGGCCATTCCATTGACCATTTTAGGCAGTTACTTGTTTACCGATATGGACAGCACAACCATTCAAATGGGTATTGGCCTTTTCTTAATCTTCCTGGTTATTTACCGCAGAATAAACATTCAAAAGATAAGGCTTGGCGATAAAGGCATGTTACTCGGGGGTGGTCTGACAGGATTTCTTTCCGGACTTGCCGGAAGTGCAGGACCAATTGGTGCCGCTTTTTTTCTTGGACTTAACCTGAAAGCAACAGCTTATGTTGCCAGTGAAGCTGTTACAGCTTTGACAATGCACTTAACAAAAACAATTATTTATCAAAAATATTCATTAGTTGGGCAGACCGAGTTGTACTATGGGTTGTTTATTGGTCTGGCAATGATTTTAGGCAGCTGGGCGGGAAAGAAAATCATTGAAAAAGTATCGCGGCAAAAATTTATGCTCTTGGTAGAGATTTTACTGATCATATCCGGATTGCATATGATACTAACAGGATAAGTAAATATCGGTTGCTTACTCCCCTTTATTCCGCTCCTTGATGCCGATAAATTTCACCTTCTACCATGTACAAAATATCTTCGGCAATATTGGTGCAGTGGTCCGCCGCCCGTTCCAGGTAACGACTGATTCCCAAAACCTGGATCCAGTCATCCAAAGTATCCGGTTCCTCACGAATGTGCGTTTCTGATAGCGTGAACATATCCTTATGAAGACGGTCCACGCTGTTATCCATTTCCAGTACTTCTTTGGCCGTATCTTCATTAATGGTAACCAGGGCGTCCAGGGCTTTTCCCAGCATTTTTTGTACCAGTTGACCCATATCGGGAATATTGTCCGGAATATCCAGCGGCGGTCGTGATGTCAGAAAAACGACCCGTTCCGCAACATTGGAAGCCAGATCGCCGATCCGTTCCAGATCGTTGTTGATCTTGAGTACGGAAATAATATAGCGTAGGTCGATGGCCACCGGCTGGTAAAGCGCCATGACTTTCAGGCATTCCTCTTCGACTTGTACTTCCAGTTGGTCAATCTTTTCATCGCCGCTAATCACAGCTTCGGCTAATGGATTATCTCTTGATTTCAGGGCGGCTACACTGTCCCGTAACGCTTCTTCCACAAGAGTTCCCACGTTCAGAATCGATTTCTTCAACAATTCAATTTCGCGATGCAAATGGCTGGGCATATTTCCTCCTTACCCGAATCGTCCGGTGATGTAATCTTCCGTCCGTTGTACGTCAGGATTGGTAAATAATTTATCAGTAGGACCGTATTCAATCAACTCCCCTTCGTACAAAAATAGCGTATAATCGGAGACACGTGCGGCCTGTTGCATATTGTGAGTCACAATCACGATAGAGTAATCCTTCCGGAGTTCCCCGATCAATTCTTCAATACGGGCTGTGGACCGCGGATCCAGAGCCGATGCCGGTTCGTCCATCAGGATCACTTCCGGTTGCATGGCAATAGCCCGGGCAATACACAGGCGTTGTTGTTGACCACCGGATAAAGTCAGGGCTGATTCATTCAATCGATCCTTCACATCTTCCCAGAGTCCCGCCCGATGGAGGCTGGATTCCATCAATTCATTCAAGTCCCCTTTATATCCATTCAGCTTCGGACCCCAAATGATATTCTGGGTAATTGACTTGGGGAATGGATTGGATTTCTGGAAGACCATTCCAATTCGTCGCCGGATATCGGTTACATCCCATTCCTTCGCGTAAATATCTTCACCGTTGAACAGGATTTTCCCGTTCAGGGTAAAGCCATCAATGAAATCATTCATTCGGTTAAAACACCGAAGCAAGGTGCTCTTTCCGCAACCGGAGGGACCGATAATGGCCGTGACCCGATTTCGTTCGATCTCAAAGGTGCAGGGTTTGACGGCCGTTGTCTCCCCATAACGAATTGTTAAATCGGAAACAGAAAAAACCGGATTTTCAAACTGCATAAATTTCTTTCTACCAATGATATTTTTTTGAAGCGCGGTGCCGGAGCCAAACGGCGGTTGCATTCAGCGCCAGGAGAAACACCAAAAGGACAATAATCCCGGCTGCAGCCACCTCATGGAAATCAGTTTGGGGTCGGGAGGCCCAGTTGAATATTTGGATCGGTAGAGCTGTGAAGGCATCCATCGGGCCAACCGGAACAAAAGCGACATAGGTCAGCGCACCGATCATGATCAACGGTGCGGTTTCACCCAGCGCCCTTGACATGGCCAAAATCACTCCCGTTAAAATGCCGGGCAACGCCGCCGGTAAGACATGGTGCACAACGGTTTGCCAACGTGTGGCGCCCAAAGCATAGGCCCCCAGACGAATATTCTTCGGCACAGCCCGGATTGCTTCCCGGGCAGCAATGATAATCACCGGCAGGATCAACAAACTCATGGTAAGCGCTCCAGCCAAAACACTGCGGCCCAGATGGAAAAACCGTACAAATACGGCTAATCCCAGAATGCCATAAACGATGGAGGGTACCCCGGCCAGGTTGGCAATGTTTATTTCGATAAACCGGGACAGACGGGTTTTTCGGTTGTATTCCTCCAGGTAAATGGCTGCTGCAATCCCCAGCGGAACCGAAATGATAAACACAAAAACCATCAGCCAAATACTTCCCATGAGGGCTGATTTTATTCCGGCTTTGTGCGCAAATCGCGATGGAAAACTGGTGAGGAAGTCCAGGGATAAATAAGAAAATCCCGCTACAACCACATGGAAAATAAGGACCACCAGAACGGCCAGCGAAAAACCCGTCAAAGCCACAGCCACACCACGAAAGATCTTTTCCTTGCGCTTCCGGGCGGTCATGTCCTGACTCCAGAGTGAGGAATTACTCATATTCTTCCCGGAAACGATTCATCACTTTATTGGCCAGAATATTCATTCCCAACGTAATGACAAACAAAAGTGCACCCACCGCGAAAATCGTCTGATATTCAATCCCCCCCGCCGGCGTGTCGCCAAGACTCACCTGTACAATGTAGGCCGTCATGGTTTGGATACTTTCCAGTGGATTTCCGGTCAGATTCGGGGTCGCGCCGGCCGCCAGCGTGACGGCCATGGTTTCGCCAAAGGCGCGGGAAAGCGCCAATACAAAAGAGGCCATGATCCCGGACAATGCCGCCGGAACCGCGACGCCATGCGCCACTTCAAACGTGGTGGCTCCCAGCGCATAACCGCCCTGCCGCAGCGAAGCAGGCACCGCCTGCAGCGCGTCATCGCAGAGCGAAACCACCATGGGCAAAATCATTATTCCCACCACCAAACCGGCACTGAGAGCGTTGAACACCTGCATGGACGGCAGAACATGCCGCAGAAGAGGCGTGACGAAAGTCAGTGCAAAATAACCGTACACAACCGTTGGAATGCCGGCCAGAATTTCCAGGATCGGTTTCACCAGTCCCCGGATCCGTTCCGAAGCATATTCACTTAAATAAATGGCTGTGAGAAGACCGATGGGAATAGCGATCAGCCCCGATCCTATCACGATTAAAAACGTGCCGGCCAGAAGCGGCAGCACACCAAAGGATTTGGGGACCAACAACGGTTCCCAACGAGTCCCGAACAGAAAATCCACCAGGGATACTTTCTGGAAAAATGAAAAACTCTGACTACCCAACACACCAACAATCGTGAAGGTCGTCACCACCGCCAGCAGGCCGGACATAGCCAGAACCCACTGGATCAGTTTTTCTTTACGGAAACCTTTGGTGCGGCGTAAGGTCATTCGGATTCGGTCTTAAGGATATCCTCTATCTTTAATCCAACCGTAATGCGTCCGCTGAACAGCGATCCGGTTTTCCGTGCCTCAAAGCGTTTGATATCGTGGGTATAAGCCGCGGCCGGTAAAGCGACATAACCTACATCGCCAACCAATTCGGAGGCATGTTTCAGATAAAACTGCACAAAGGATTGTACTTCTTTCCGTTGAGCGGATTTGGGATTTACATAAATGAAAATGGGTCGCGAAAGGGGCTGATAAGACCCATTGTTAATGGTGGTTTCCGCAGGTGTGATCGGACCTTTACCGCCATCAATGGGTACGATTTTGAGTTTGTCGGTATTTTCCTTGTAATAAGCATATCCGAAGAAACCCAGCGCGTATTTGTCGCCGGCGATGCCCTGAACCAGAACGTTGTCATCTTCACTTTTGGAAAAATCGCCGCGGCAGGACTGTGCTTTGCCATTGATGGCTTCCGTGAAATAATCGAAAGTCCCCGAATCGGTACCGGGACCAAATAAGTGGATTGGTTCCGCCGGCCATTCCGGACGAATATCCTGCCATGTTTTCACCTGACTGCCCGATTTCCAAATCTTATTCAACTCCGCTACCGTCAGTTGGTCAATCCAGGTATTTTCCGTATTTACCACAACGGAGATACCATCGAAAGCCACAGGCATTTCGATAAAATCGATCCCGTTTGCTTTCGCTTTATCCCATTCGGATTGCTTGATCGGCCGGGAAGCATCGCTGATGTCGGTTTCACCGACAACGTATTTCTTGAAACCGCCGCCGGTTCCCGAGATACCCACGGTGACGCGGACACCCGGTTCCACTTTACCGTATTCCTCGGCTACTGCTTCAGTAATGGGATACACGGTGCTGGATCCATCGATCTTGATCGTTCCGGACAATCCGGACCCGGCTTTACCTGATTTTCCGCAAGCAAAAAGCATCAGGACAGCTGCCGCCAAAATCCCGGATATGACTATTCGCCTCATTGATTATTTTCTCCTTTATTTGATTGCTTTAATAAGCCAATTGAAATGTGAGCCCGTATGTTGTGACTAAATTCCCTGAATCCGGGTTTTCATATCGGATTACGGGTATAACCGAAAAAGCCGGCTCAGGATGGAAAGCCGCACCGGCGGTGATATAACTGGCCGTGGCGCTCCCAACCCTGTTTTGATCCAGACGACCCAACACATCCACAGCGCCGATCTTCAGGTTCCCATAAAGAGAAATGAATGATTCCGAATCTATCCCGTTGAATGAATGGAACTGAATTCCATATTCACCGCCGATTCGAATTATATCCGTGGACCAACCTCCGAAAACGTCGACTGTCATCGCGTTGTCGGTGGAATCCGTACCAGGGTCCCAAGGCTCAAAGGAACCGGAAAAACCGCCGTTCCAGCCTGTATGTTTATCCAATCTCGAATCACCTAAATAAGCGGAGACTGAAACCTTTTTATATGAATTGTTCTCAGGATTTTTATATCCGGCGCCATTGGTAACGAGAGCGCTAACGTTTAAATTGGAACCAAACGTTCGATAATACCCTAAACCCAAATCGGCAGAGGATGATAACCCGAACCGATCCATGGCCGATTTTTCAACTGATCGATAACCCCAGGTCTTTTCCTGGACTCCGAACATATTCATGCTCTGTAGTCCAATGACCACTTTCCCAAAATCCGTGTTCCAGTCAATCCTGGCATATTTAACATACAGGTTTCGCGGGCTGGCGCTGGTATTGATATCCGTGGTGAAGTTGAACTTCAGTTGGTCGGACACATCGGTTTTGTAAGTGAAATAAATCCGGGAATACTCAAAGGAATTCGTGATGGACTCATTCGGATTCAACAGGTAATTGTAGTAAACCACTCCTGAAAATGAACCCGTGTTCGCATTCAATAACGAACCCAGTATCCCGGCAAAGATAAGTGTTCTCATGTGTTGCTACCCTCAATTTAGCCTTCGAAATTACCGGTCTATTGTTAGGATCGTGTTAGAAACAAAAAAAGCTGCCAAAAAATTTGGCAGCTTTTTAGGTGCCAGGCAGCCGAAGTCGCCTGATTGAGGGTAGCACCTATTTCATTAATGTCATTTTGCTAACCAGTCGATTTGAAGGCGAACTGAGTTCCAGTAAATAAATTCCGGAAGACATGGAACGACCGGAGGCGCTGGTTCCATCCCAGGTGATTGCATGGGTTCCGGGGCTCATAACACCCAACTTAAACTGGTTCACCTGTTGTCCGGTAATGGCATAAATCGTAACCGTTAATGGTTCCGCTGCATTATTGCTGAACTGAATTTGCGTAGCGGGGTTGAACGGATTCGGATAGTTGCCTTCTAAGGTCAATTCCGTAGGTAGGGCAGCTTTTCCTTGTTTCTCATCACCGATAGCCAACCGGTCCTCTTCGTTCAAGAGAGAATAACCATCCATCCAGACCACATCCGAGAAGGCGCCTTTGTAATCGGTTTGAACGAAGAAACCGTCATTGGGAACCGTATCCACATTCTGGAATACCGGGCTGCCCGATGCCGGCCGGGGATCAATAAGACCGCCGGACTCACGCCCATCCAGACTGTTTAACTGTGGATTCACATCCAAGGCAGATATTCCATAATCAGCAGCAAACTGACCGCCGTAGCAGTTATACACAATATTGTTAGACGAAAAGTTCAACGAGTCGCCAATCAAATCCAAGGTCGCCTGATCGGTGATGTTTACACCGTAGACTTTTCCGTCCATGACGATGGTGTTTCCGAAATCACCGGAAACACCTTCGCGGAGACGAATAACCTGATCATTGTCAGCCACGGCATCGGGAGCGCCGGAACCAACTAAAGTCACATTATAGAATTGGGGATGGGACCGGGGTTGTGAATTCATATCGCCGTTGGTCTTGTTGTCCATTTCATAGGCGCGGTTTCCTGCATCGGCACCTTCCAGTGCGAACAGGAATTGACCACGGCCCTGGTAGCCTTCGTCCACGTCAAAACAGTCATCACCGACAAACAAAACGTCGATGTAACTAATATCGACGGTTCCACCGAAGAACTCGATTCCGTCATCCAGGTTGTAGGCGATTTCACAATGGTCGATGGTGGTTCCGCGACCCACACCGGCCAATGTAATTCCATTGATTTCGTTGTCCTGCCCAATGGAACGACCGCCATGCCAGATTCGAACGTATTCCATCACACCGGAGTTGTCATCCGGATCGGTTCCACCGTAGGGAACACCTTCCAGACCTTCCACAAAATTGGTCCCGCCGGTGGTGGAAAT
>CAZJWP010000110.1:0-7226 GCA_964549745.1 uncultured bacterium
TGATGATACTACCGACACTAATCCCTTGGTGGGAACCTGGGATATGAGCAATATGGAACAGATGGTTACCATTGCTACAGCTGATGCCTCACTTGGTTATCCCGTCGGCACCGTTTTGGGTGCGGATACACTAACATGGTCTGTTCTTAATGGCTATTTTGGTGTTAATGCCAGTGCCGAGCTCTTTAATGATGGTACATACAATCTGACAGGTGTCTTTCCGGTTGCGAATGATACTCTGGGCGGAAATCTTACCGTTACACCATTAAGTGATGCCGGTACTTGGACGGCAGCAAGTGATTTGAGCACCTTATTACTGGACGGCTCAATCTATGTCATTCCACCAAGTGGTACAGCCGGGCCAATTACCGTGGACAATGTAGACGCGCCGACAACGATTGATATGACTTATGATGATTCTTCTGTTGACAGTCTCTACGTTTATGTTGCTACTTACGGGATTTATTTAAAAACAGCATTGCAAGTTTCTTCTACAACAACACTTGGATTCACAAAACAATAAATACTAATCGGTAAAAGAAATCACGATAAAAGGGCAGGTTAAATAAATCTCAATCTGCCCTTTTTACTTACCAAGGAGGAAGAATATGGTTAAGACTTTGAAATTA
This sequence comes from uncultured bacterium, assembly GCA_964549745.1. GTDB lineage: Bacteria > Fidelibacterota > Marinisomatia > Marinisomatales > J089 > J089. The sequence goes on from CAZJWP010000110.1 coordinate 630, forward strand.
AGCTTTGCCTTCATTTGTGTCTCGATTTTATTGAGCGGTGTGGGATACAGTATGATAACGAATACCAATCAAAGCGCAGACTATATCCGTCTGATGAATCGGAATGCAACTTTGGACCTGGATGCCGCGTTATTTAATCCCGCCGGACTGGGGTATTTGGAAAGCGGTTCTTTTCTTTATCTCAGTTCACAGACCATCTGGCAAACACGGACCGTCTCCGTCTTTGATCCCGTTTACAACAAAGATAAATATTCCGGGAAAACATTTGTACCCGCCTTCCCAAACGTTTATTATGCTCACAAAAACAACAACCTGACACTCTTTGCCGGATTTATGCCGATTGGCGGCGGCGGAAGCGCAAAATTTGATGACGGCCTTCCTTCTTTCGATCAATTGCTCGCCGTTTACGTGGGGACACAGGGTGTTACAGGATATTCGGTTAACGCTTCCTTTACGGGAAGTTCTGTTTATTATGCCGGGCAATTGGGTGCGGCATATCGGTTAAACCCCGGTGTTTCGCTGGCGATTGCATTTCGTTATGTTGCAGCCGTAAACAGCTATGAAGGCTCTCTCACCGATGCAACACTTTATATTGGCACTACGCCTGTTACGGGTCTTGTCCCCAACATTACTGTTGATTCCAAAAGAACAGGCAGTGGCTTTACAGAAGTATTCAGTATTGATTTGAGACCTTCCGAAAAATTGAATGTCGGCTTACGATTTGAACCGATGACAAAACTCTCACTCGTGTCAGAAACAACTACAGATGAAACCAAGGGGGTCGTTGATTCTGTTGGGATGTTTCCCGATGGCGCAACATATCACGCCGATATACCGGGGCAAATGGGAGCAGGATTGTCCTATTGGGTGACACCGATGTTACGTGCTGAGCTTGGATTCAATTATTGGCTAAATACAGCCGTCAATTGGGATGGAGCTGAAAAGAATGTTGTCAATGACTTCAACACCGGTCTTGGATTAGAATACAGCCTAAATGACGCTATGAAACTCAGTGTTGGATATCTGTTTGCTTCAACCGGTGCAAAAGATGCGTATAACACTGATCTGGATTACAGCCTTGCCTCCAGTACCCTTGGCGCTGGTTTGAACTACCGCCTAAACCCGGGGTTAGCACTAAGTCTGGGTGTAAGCAATACATTCTATATGACGGGGAAAAATGACAAATCAAACCCGTTCTATAAACAGGAATACGGTAAAACCGCTTTTGTTATCGCTTTTGGACTTTCGAAAACCCTGTAAACCCGGATTTTCGTGTACTAGAGAAAAGAGGAGTCCGACGGGCTCCTCTTTTTTATAATTTCAATTTAGGCTTTTACTTTACAAGTGGAAAAGCCGGCAATGGCGTAAAGCGGACACCAGCCAACCAGTCCGGTAACCAGGGGGACGAGACCAACAGCTCCCCACCAACTGTTCATGCTATAACCAACGCCTATTAAGACCAGACCCAGTATCACTCTTACGGTACGATCCAGGGTTCCTTCATTTGTTTTCATAATTCTACTCCGGGTTATGTTGTCATCTAACAGGAGTGAAATTATCAGGAGCGGCGTCTCTTCGTCGGTGACTTAGTCACCAAACATAGAAAGCAATAATTCGCGGTTTTTTAAACGAATCAGACCGCGTTCAACCATCACAATATCTTCTTCTTCAAAGTCCTTCAACAGCCGGCTCACCACTTCCCGGGCCGTGCCCAATTCATCGGCTATTTCCTGGTGAGTAATGTGTAATTCTGAGCCTGTCCGGGTCAGCCGTTTTTGGAGGTATTCGGCCAGTCTTTCGTCCATACGCCGGAAGGCCACTTCCTCCACCACAGAAATCACATTCCCCAGTCGTCGGGTAATGAGTCTAAACACGAACTCCCGCCACGCCGGAAAACGTTCCATCCAGGCGCGTAGGGAAACGGCCGGGACAACTAATGCCAGCGAAGGTTTTTCAACCACGGCCAGAGCCGGGAAGGATTCTTCATTCAAAATACAGGATGCGGTAAGAATACAACTTTCGCCCGGTCCCAAACGGTAGAGCGTAATCTCTCGCCCGGATTCGCCCTGCTTATACACTCGCACTTCGCCTTCAACCACCAACGCCAGGGCGGAACAGGAATCGCCTTCACTAAAGATAATCTGTCCTGGTGAAAACGATAATAACTGACCGGCTGTAGATACCTCCTTTACCAACTCTGATTGCGTGTTGGCAAAGAGCGGAAATTTAGTCCGGATTTTGGTCAGGTCTTCTGCGGAAAGCATAATGATAGGATTAATAACTTAGTGACAGGTTAATGATCATAGCAACAATCGTTAACCACAAGCGCCGGTCGTTCCCGTTTTATTGATTTTCGAAACAGGAAATAGTGATACCAGCCGACCCAAAATAGGTATACAAATGGAGCCCCACGGGAAAATCCCGTGGTACCTTTTAAATAACGCCCATAGGGGCGACATCCCGATCGCGGGATGATTAAAAATGATTCAACCACGGCCATAGACCGTGGTTTTCTCTATATCGGGATAAGTGACCCAAAGTCCGGTAAATAGCGATATCGTAATCGGTCCGGTATTTCAGAGTCAGACCAAAACGGTACGGAATGATCTCACAGGGAAGGGCCTTCAGCGAAAGGGAGGCACGGCGGACCAGTTTTTTGTGGACGAACACTCTGAATCGGAAATCGCCGGGACTAAACCGGCGAATGACGGCAATTTCCCGTGCAAGACAACCGAATTCCGGTCCGAATATCCAAAAATCAATAAGGGGTTTTGAGTTTGCCAAAATTAGAGTAGCGGAAGAATAAGACCAATCGCCCACCAGAGGACAAACCCAATCCGGGCCGGAATACCCATCGGCTTGTCCGGATGCATCCGGTGCCAGATGTAAATCCCGGTAAGAAACAGGTAGGCCGGAACCATAGTAAACCGATAGCCTTCGGTGAGAAAGTGAATTAATGTAATAATGATCGCTAGAAAAAGCGCCAACAATGCGTTCAGGTGGTTGCCGTTTTTCCGGAAGAAAAAGATCAGGACAACCGCTTCGTTAAGAATCAGGATTGTTTCTAGAAAATTCATGGTAAAAAAATAGGGAATAATCTTTCTTTCCAAAACGGGAAAACCCACAGGGCTTTTCAAAATTGAATACGTAAGTTCCGGGCCATGAATACGCCCCAAAACCGAAGTTATCTCATCTTTCTCACTTTGTTGTGCTTACAAGGCATAACCTTAATCTGGGTCAGTACGCTGGATCTAATGTCAGCCGCCGACCCCACAACCGGTCCGGATGTGGGGAAACTGGTCATTGTTCTGTTCGTCGCTGTCGCGATGGCGCGAACCATGGCCCACCGGAGCGGCTGGTTTTCCATGGCTTTGATCGCCACCTTTGCCGCAACATTATTGACGTTAGGTCACCAGGCGGACAGTTCATACGCAATTTATCATACTGTGCTGACTTTAGGGATAATTATTTCCGGGTCTGCACTTTTCAGGGGAGAACCGGTTCATGAATAAAATCCCGGAACGTCAATTCAATCGTGCGCTGGTTCGCACTCCCGGGCGATCGGTCATTTCCGGTCTGACCACCGCTAACCTTGGGCAACCCGATTACTCTCTGATCTTAAAACAACATCAGGCTTATATCAATGCGTTGGAAAGTTGCGGTGTTAAGCCCATGGTTTTATCGCCGCTGGAATCCTACCCCGATTCAACTTTCGTGGAAGACACGGCGATTCTTACGCAGAATGGCGCCATCATCACCCAACCCGGGGCAGTTTCACGAAGGGACGAAATTCAATTCATTCAACCGATCTTGAAAACCTGGTTTAAAACGGTGGAAAGGATCCGGGCGCCGGGGCGTCTGGATGCGGGTGACGTGGTGGAAGCCGGGAACCGGTTTTTCATCGGAATTTCAAAACGCACCAACGCAGAAGGTGCGCGTCAATGTACAAATATCCTTAAACGGTTCGGCTATACGGCGAAAACGTTAAATGTGCACTCCGGAATACATCTGAAATCCGGCGTTGGTTATTTGGCGAAGAACACCCTTGTCCTTTCTGCCGACTACGCAGATGAACCGGCATTTAAATCCTACAAGCGGCTGGTCCTTCCAAAAGGAGAATCCTATGCCGCAAATTGCGTTTATCTCAATGGTACAGTGTTGATTCCTTCGGGATTTCCCGGAGTGAAGAGTGTGCTGGAAAGCGCCGGGTTCTCCACCCGTTCGCTGGACATGACCGAGTTCCGTAAACTGGACGGCGGATTGAGCTGTCTTTCCCTGCGATTTACCATTCCTGAAAAATAGATATTAGTTGGTGGGGCGGCCGTGAAGCATCAGCCCTCATTCGTTTTTTGTATAAAGGTTTAAGTGAAGATTGCCAAGCTCATTATACTGAGCTTCCTTTTCGGCCAAAATTCAGGGTGTGGATGCAGGCGGATCGAATCAGGGTTCGTCAATATTTTGCCTTTCAGGGAAGAAGGACGTAAAAATTTTCAATATTGAATTCCGTATATGAAGAAAGGTCCTCCCCCAATTATAGGGGAAGACTTTGAGCTCTATTCCAAAAAATGAAGTCCCTGGGGATTTTCCCGTGGGACTCCGTTTACTCCGTAATTTTGGTTTTTAGGAAGCCATCCTTTTCGGGGACCTGGCAACTTTTGAAAGGCGGCCGGGAGACTTAATATATATAACTCCCGAGAAAAACCGGAAACGACTAGTAAATCCGTCCGCTGCGATGCTCTCCGCCGTCACAGTAAATCGTTGAGCAATTGATGAAGTCCGCATCCGGGCTGAGTAACAATGACACCACATTAGCCACATCTTCCGGCGTGGTGGTTCGTTTCATGGGATTCCGGTATTTAGTGCGATCCACCCAGTCTTCCCAGCGATCCGAAATTTTAGTAAGTGCGCGGGTTGGCGTCACGCCGGCCTGCACCGCATTGGCGGTAATTCCGAACTGACCCAGTTCCCAACCAATCTGGCGGATGATCGCTTCCATGGCCACCTTGGCAACACTTACCGGACCATAACCTTCCATGGCAACATAATTACCTTCACTGGTAAAACCCATAACGCGGGAACCTTTGCCCAACAGCTTCTTGTCGTGCAGTTTCTGTGTCCAGTATAAAAGGGATGTTCCCATCACATGCACCGTCATGTCCATTTGCGCTTTGGTGACATGTTTTTCACCCAACAAATTCATGGTAGTGCCAAAGGCAATCGAATGCAGTAAAAGCTTAAGCGGTTTGCCTTCGGTGATCTCAGCAATTTTGGGGACGTATTTATCCATGGTTTCCAACGCGGCTGCATTCACATTCCAGAACTGGACGCGGTCGCCATTGAGCGCTGCCAGTTCATCCCGAAATTTGAGGGCCTGTTTTTTGATCTCGCCGCGATCAAAATGAAAACCGATGATACCATAACCGTCTTGTGCCAGACGTTTGGCTGTGGCTCCGCCGTGACCGGTGGAACATCCTAAGATTAAAACCCAATCTTTCATTCTCACTCCTTTTTGAGGGGCCGAATATAGGGTCGCAACAATTTGCGCCCAAATTATACGTAATTATTTATAGAAACTGTAAAATGGAATTTGAACAATTTTTTAATGGTAGTAACGATACCTGCATTGTCGCTACCAGCGAAAAAAGTATAGCGGCCTATCGTTGGTTGTAAATCAAACGTCCTTCCCTTCATTCACCCGTTGCTTAACATGGTTCGAAAAGCGGACCCAGGCCGGATGCCGTTCCTGAAGGCCCAACGATTTGACGGCCTCTTTCATGGGATGTTTCGAATAACCCGGTAACAAATGGAAGGACGTTCCGTGAAGGGTTCTAAAAACCGCCCGGGTATTCACAACCGTACGGAGTGTTTGTCCTTCACAAACCGAATACAACACCGGGTTCAGTCCCGGGAAAGGCAATCCGCCAAATACATCACCCGTCAAGGTCATGATCGTGTCATCACTTTCCGGGTCTTGCACTTTGCCAACAAAAAGCTCCTGTTCAATGGAAAATTCTACTTCTGTTTGAAAACCGGGGAAACCCCACACCGCCGAATAGGCATCTTTGGCCTGGGTCGAAGTGACGGCCCTGTGAATTACGTAATATCCCGTCACCCGTCGGAAGGACGGCTGCAACAGTTCTCCCGCCAAAGTCGGAGATTTGGTTGTGGATTTCGGACAGACCGAAAGAAACAATTCCGTTTCATTGAAAGCGCCCCAGTCCGAATCGCGAACCTGCCGCCAGCGAATCCCGGCCAGAGTTTCTCCTTTCCGGGTCAACACCGGTTTCCAGGTTGTGTTCTTTAAAAAGGGTTCGACTCGTTCGGTTGGTATGCGATAGAGACAGTGTAAATCAGAAACATTAATTAAAAAGACCGGGGTTTGGATTGAACCTCCGGAAAAGGTGTGCTCTTTTTGGGAAATATTGAAAAACGAATCGTGTTGCATGTCAATTCACAAGGTGTAATTCGATTTGAAAATTCCATTCACAACCAATGAATCTATTCCCTTCCGGGTAAACAGGACAGCAAATTTGCTTAAAAACCCGACGTCCCAACTTACATTTTTTTCTTGCTCGATTAGAAAACGTGAGTTATCCT
>CAZJWP010000111.1:0-3521 GCA_964549745.1 uncultured bacterium
GGGCAGGTACACATCAAATTCCGGTCTCCATAAGCATTGTCAATACGTCCAACCGGGGGCCAAAATTTGGCTTCTTTTGTCCAGGTTGCCGGGTAAGCCGCGGTCTCCCTTGAGTAAGGATGTTCCCATAAATCAGAGGTCACTTCAACGGCGGTGTGCGGCGCCATCACCAAGGGATTATCTTCCGGACTCCATTTCCCTTCCTTCACTGCTTCCATTTCAGCTTTGATGGAAATTAACGCACTGATCAAACGATCCATTTCTGCCTTATCTTCGCTTTCGGTGGGTTCAATCATCAAAGTGCCGTGAACCGGGAAAGACATGGTGGGTGCATGAAATCCGTAATCCATGAGTCGCTTGGTCACATCTTCATCGCTCACACCGGTTTCCTTTTTTAAAGGCCGCAGGTCCAGGATGAACTCATGCGCTGAAAAACCATTTTTCCCGCGATATAAAATAGGAAAATGTTCTGATAATTTTTTCGCCATATAGTTGGCATTCAGGATGGCCACTTTACTCACTTCTGTCATTCCGTCGCCGCCCAGCAGTTTCATGTACGCCCAGGAAATCAGCAGAATATTGGCACTTCCCCAGGGTGCAGCCGAAACAGGCGTCATTGCCTGATCTCCACCGCCGTCCAAAACCGGGTGCCCGGGCAGGTAAGGCGCAAGTGTTTCCGTGCAACAAATCGGTCCCATCCCCGGACCGCCGCCGCCATGCGGGATGGCAAATGTTTTATGCAAATTCACATGCATCACATCGGCGCCGAATTCACCGGGCCGGCAAAGTCCTACCATAGCATTCAGGTTGGCCCCGTCCAGATAAACTAATCCACCGGCGTTATGAACCGCGTTACAAATGCTGCTGATCGCTTCTTCAAATACACCGTGGGTGGATGGATAGGTGACCATCAAAGCGCCCAGTGTGTCAGCATATTGTTCCACTTTGGACCTCAGATCATCCAGGTCAATGTTTCCCTGATCGTCGCAAGCAACCACCACCACGTCATACCCTGCCATGACAGCGCTGGCCGGATTGGTTCCGTGTGCGGAGGCCGGGATCAGGCAAACGGTACGTTTTTGGTCATTCCTTTTTCTGTGATATTCCCGAATGACCCTCAACCCCGTGTATTCTCCCTGTGCACCTGAGTTCGGCTGAAAGGACACACCGGGAAGTCCGGTGATATCCCCCAGCCATTTTTCCAGATCGCTGAATATGCGTTGGTACCCCCGTGCTTGGTCGTCCGGTGCAAATGGATGCAATTCCGAAAACTCCGGCCAGGTCACCGGAATCATTTCCGTGGTTCCGTTGAGCTTCATAGTACAACTGCCCAATGAAATCATGCTGGTGTTCAGTGACAGATCCCGCTGTTCCAATCGATGAATATACCGAAGCATTTGAGTTTCAGAATGAATGGTGTTGAAGACCGGATGAGTCAGGTAATCATCTCTGCGTTTCAGGATTCCATTGTATTCAACGGACGAAACAGAAAGGGTTGAGTCCGATTTTGCAAAACAAGCGGCTATCTTTTCCAGGTCGCTTTCGGTCACGGTCTCATCCAGCGAGATTCCGATATCTCCATTTTCAAAGTAGCGAAAATTAAAACCCGCTTCCTCCGACTTATCTTTGATTGCCCGGGCCGTTGTTTTATCAACCTTGATTCTGATTGTATCAAAGAAATCTTTGTGTAACGATTCAAATCCAACGGCTTCCAAAGCATCGGCAAGAGATTGAGTCAGATTCCAGACTCGGGTAGCAATATTTTTCAAACCTTCGGGTCCGTGCCAGACCGCATACATCCCGGCCATGATCGCCAGGAGTACCTGGGCCGTGCAAATATTGGATGTCGCTTTGTCCCGGCGAATGTGTTGTTCCCGAGCCTGAAGCGCCATGCGATACGCGGGGTTTCCGTGGCGATCCACGGACAATCCAATTATCCGTCCCGGAATCTTGCGTTTAAATTCTTCCGACACGGCCATAAACGCAGCATGCGGTCCGCCGTAACCCATGGGTACGCCAAATCGTTGAGATGAGCCCACAGCAACATCGGCGCCTAAAGTGCCGGGGGACTCAATCAGCGTCAAAGCCAGCAAATCGGTAGCCAGGACAACTTTGATCCCTTTTTCGTGTGCGGATTCAATCACGGAACGGAAATCCCTGATCTCCCCGTCCGTCGCCGGATACTGAAGTAAAAGTCCGAAAACATTGTCCGTTAGTTCCGTACCCGGTTCCCAGTTCGCCAAATCGATTTCCTGCGGCACTGACCGTGTCTTCAAAACACCTGATGTTTGCGGATGAACTTTTGTATCCACAAGAAATACGTGATGTTTTGCTCTCCGATGCAACATAGTCATGGCTTCGGCAGCGGCGGTGGCTTCGTCCAAAAGGGAAGCATTGGCAATCGGCAGACCGGTGAGATCTGCTACCAGGGTCTGAAAGTTCATGAGCGCTTCGAGGCGTCCCTGGGAGATTTCCGCCTGGTACGGTGTGTATTGGGTGTACCAGCCGGGGTTCTCCAGGATATTTCGCAAAATAACCGCCGGAACATGGGTCCCATAATATCCGGTTCCAATCAGCGATTTTTTCCGGGTATTCTGTTTAGCAATGGAACGAAGTGTCTCTAACAAAGCTGCTTCACCTTCGGCAGAAGGTCCATACAGCGGTGTGGAAGTGCGGATCGCTTCAGGAACGACTTTATTGATAAAAGCATCGATGTCCGTTTCGCCCAGGGTTTCAAGCATCTGTTGAATTTCACGGGTATCCGGACCCAAATGGCGGGGAAGAAAAGTATCGGAATTATTCTGTTTCATGTTGGTAAGCGAATAATTAATTAAAGAGTTTGGTAACGAAATCAAGAATAGAATTTAGGATATTTGCCAGACTTCAATCACAGACAATTGAGTTTAACCAAATAAAGTTTCATCGTTGTCAGACTGTTAATTCCGTTGGCGTGATTACGGCTAATGCCAGGCTCATAACTGAAGCCATGGATTGTAAAACCGAACTTTGGCTGAAATTATTATCCCACGATTTCAATCGCGGGATGATAAAAAATGATTCAACCACGGCCATAGACCATGGTTTTTTCTATATCGGGGAAAAAACCCATCAAGCGATTTAGACACTCATAGTTCAGTACGCTCCGTCAATTTCCGCAAGTAAGTAAATGTATATAACCCGGAATCATGACCATCGCCCCAGCGGGGACGAAGTGCGTATTTACCCATCGGTTCAAGTCGAACAAGTTGATAACTGGCGTCTGTTTTGGGTCGTTGGATGCCTTTGTATATATTCCCAAATACATCGGATTCACCGGCACAAGTGGCACAGGGACAAGCATCCCGAAGCTGTTTCAGTGACAGGATTCCCTCGTAGTCATCGGACCATTGGAGAAGCAGTTGGTCGTTGACCACTTCAAAATTCGCCAAAGTTGGAGTGGTGGTATTCATTTTGGTTATTGCCTAAAAACGTGCGTGAATTTGCAGGTAGACAAAAGAGGAATCCAACCGTTTTAGAAGCGA
>CAZJWP010000111.1:3621-7216 GCA_964549745.1 uncultured bacterium
TTAAACTTTAAACTTTGAACCTTTACTGTTCCGGTCCCGGCTCCCAGTGAATGTCAAACGTCCGGTATTGGACATCGTCGGGATTTTCCACGGGAACGGTCACCACAAACTTTGCGGTCTTTCCCGGTTCAACGGAGGTATCGGAAATAACGCCGGAGGGAAACGTGGTTTTGGAACCATCTACAAATGATGAGTCCGCCGCTACCAGATCCGTGGTTTCCGTCCAGAGATTCGCCACGACCCGTACAAAACTGGCGCTGATTTCACCTTCATTTTTCACAGTTCCGGAAATCACCTCCCGATCCGGATACAGATCGATATTCGGTTCCTGAACCAGTTTTAATTGGGCCTGGAGCGGTTTGTTTTCATCAATCTTAACCACGAATTCACGATTCAGAACCAAGCGCCCGATTTGTGTTGCCAGGATGATTTGATCATCGGTCTCCTGTAATATCACACCACTGACCACCGTCCCGTTTTGCAAGGTGATCCGTTGTTTGGCCTGGACCGAAGGGACCAAAGAAAGCAAATGATCATCGATGTTGGGCATGGGTTCCTGGCGCTGGTAAGCCCGGATCAATTGCTTAAGTGAATCGATTTGAATCTGCAGCTGTTGATACTTGTCTTCGGCGGGGAAAAACGGTTTTCCCTCCGGTAATGTGGACACCGTGTCCGGCGGCTGCTGTTCCGGAAGTTTTGTCGTGTCCACGGGATTGGTTTGAGCCATTATCACGCCAGCGAAAAAGAAAAGAAAGACTAACCTATTCATGGACCAATCCTTTGCGATAGGCTACATATTCAGTCTGTCTTAAATGTTCCAGAAGTTCGCGGTTTTTTGGATCGGTCTTCTTCACCAAATTCACGACTGCCGGATAGAACCGATAATTGTCCGGTGTTTCCAGCAGCTTGATTACCGGCGGTAATACATCCGGGTCCTTGTACCCGGCCAGCCCGTTGATAGCTTTTATGCGAAGATTGTCGTCGTATTCCGACGTCAGGGCAATTTCCAGAACCGCTTTTTTCACTTCCGGGTTGTCAAAATTCCCCAATGCATCCAACATGGTGTTCAATAAACCAAAGTATTGCTTTTTCCCCGTATTGTAAGTCTGGAGTAAAGTCAAAACTAACCGATCCTCCTGCACGCCTTCCATGGTGTTCAGGGCAAAGTCTTTCACTTCGTTCATGGTATTAGGGTCACCCAGCAGTTCGGTGAAAGCGCCCACAACCTGATTGGGATCCTTCTTGCCCAGAATCTCCACCGCACGATTTCGGACTCCGATGGGCATCTCAGGATTTTTGGCAATATCCATCAGCACCGGGATCACCTGATCATCGCCCAAAGCGCCGAGGGTTTCCGCCATGAGTTTTTCGGTACGCGCCAGGTTGGATTTCGATACTTCGTACAGATCAAGCAAAGCATAAACCTGGTCTTTGGAACGAACCTGATTCAGGTACTTGATCAAAGTCATGTTCAGTTCGTTGGACTTCTCCTCCACGGCGTGCATGGCCTGGACCATGGCATTGGCAGCTTTTGGATTATCGCGGAACTGGGCCAGCAGACGGATTGATTCTTCCATAAAAGTCAGATCCAAAGCATCCGCATGGGCGATATTATCAGCCAAAGCATTGAGCGCCATGGGATGGTGGGTTTCCGCCAATGCTTCCCCGGCCTGAATGCGCACATCATAAGGCTGGTTGGTATCGTTAAAGACGGCGATCAATTCTTCCAATGCTTCTGTACGTCCGTCCTGGTAAGAACGGCGGAGGCGCTCGATATCGCTGGCATTGACTTCACTCAGTGACCGCTTCCCTCCGAACAGGTGCATGTGCAATATTCTGGAGCACCCGGTCAGGCTCAGAAGCAAAACCAAACTCCAGATAAATAGTTTACGCATGGGAATCCCAGCTTCTTAATTGTATTTCAGACCCGTCAAAAATAGCATAAGTAAAGAGCCGAATCCAATCGCCTAATATGATCAGTTTCCCGCTGTTAACAGCGATCTCCACCGCCTGGTGATAATGTCCGGTAATCACCACATCCGCGCCTTCCTGGTTTCGCCGTGCGGCAAAACCGATCATTTCTTTCCGAACTTTTGAATTGTACTCCTCCGAATGCGGGTAATTCTTTTGTCGGTTGGCAATCAGTCTGGCGAACGCGTATCCCAGTGTTGGATGAATCCAACGGTAAAATCCGATGAACCAGGGATGCTGTAACACGCTTTTTAATGCACGATAACCACGGTCCCAGAATAAAATACCGTCGCCATGGGTGACGTAGATTTTAGTCCCATCCAATTCAACGATCGTATCCCGGGGATAGACTTTGTCCGTCAGGGTTGATTGAATGAACTCCTTTCCCCAGAAATCGTGATTACCCAGGAAGTAATGAATTTTGATCCCTTTGTCTTTGAGGTCGGCTAAAACCCGGTAGAATTCAAAGTAGGTTTTGGGAATCACATCCGGGTATTCGAAATAGAAATCGAACAGATCGCCAACGATGAATAAAGTCCCGCCTGTTTCACCCACATGCCGTAAAAAAGAGAACAGATGTTCCTGGCGGGCAATTTCATCGGGATTGCGGAGCAGGTTCAGGTGGATGTCGGAAATAAAATAGATGGGAAGTTGCATCGGGGAAAACTACTGGCTTATTGAAAAAAAAGGCAATGGTTTTCCGCGGACAATCCAGCTTAGAGAAACCCTTTCCGGTTACGCGTGAACCGACCCAATTTTGACTATGCTAATAGACAGCCATTGCCACCTTTACCTGGACGATCTTTCCGAAAATATCGATGCCGTTCTTGAACGGGCATCCGAAGCAGGCGTCGAACAAATGATCTGCCCGGCCATTGATGTTGAATCTGCTGAGTCAGCGCTTGCCCTTGCCCGGAAGTACGCCAATGTTTTCGCTGCCGCCGGTGTCCATCCCAATTATACGTCGGACCTGCCTGAAGATTACCTGGACCAGTTAAGACCATTATTCAACGAATCAAAAGTGGTTGCCGTGGGAGAGATCGGTTTGGATTATTACCGGGATTACGCAGCGCCGGAGGTTCAGCGAAAACGCTTTGCTGAACAGGTGAACCTGGCAAAAGAGCTGAACTTGCCGGTCATCGTGCATAATCGTAATGCGGATAAAGATGTGATCCGTATTCTGAAAGAGAGCGGCCACAACCTGGGGGTGGCACATTGTTTTTCAAGCGATCCGGTGACGGCAAAAGCGTTCCTTGATTTGGGATTCTACATTTCGTTTGCAGGGAATCTGACTTTCAAGAACACCCATCTCCGTGAAGTGGCGAAAGAAATTCCGCTGGAAAAAACATTGGTGGAAACGGATTCGCCATTTTTAAGTCCGGCGCCTTTCCGGGGCAAAACAAACGAACCGGCGAGAGTGAAGCTGGTGGCGGAAATGTTGGCCGAGGTGCATGGTTTACAGCTTCAGGATATAATGAAAACGACTTCAGCCAATACAATCGGGTTATTTAACCTTTTATAAGCGAAAGCTAATGGAGCCCCACGGGAAAATCCCGTGGTACCTTGTAAATGACGCACATAAGGGCGGCATCCCGATCGCGGGATGATTAAAAATGATTCAACC
>CAZJWP010000112.1:0-7003 GCA_964549745.1 uncultured bacterium
TGAAGCCCATGGGAAGGGGATTATATTGGTTCCACGATCTGAAGATCGTGGCTATAAAGAATGGAGCCCCACGGGAAAATCCCGTGGTACCTTTTAAATAACGCCCGTAGGGGCGACATCCCGATCGCGGGATGATTAAAAATGATTCAACCACGGCCATAGACCGTGGTTTTCTCTATATCGGGATAAACAAAATGCCATTAACTTTTACAAAATGGCTTATTCCGGTGATCCGGCCAAGGCAGTGGAATTATACGTGGGTGATGACTATATCCAGCACAATCCGTTGGTTGGGAACGGTAAACAGGCTTTTATTGATTACTTTACCGAAATGGCCAGAGACTACCCCGATAAAAATATTGAATTTATACGGGCTGTGGCCGAAAATGACCTGGTGGGGCTGCACACCCACCAAACCTGGCCGGGCAATGATGAATATGTCACCATGGATATATTCCGTTTCAATAACGACGGAAAGATTGTGGAGCACTGGGATACTGTTCAACAGATTCCCGATGAATCGAAGAATGGGAATCCCATGTTTTAAAGGAGCGGGTTTTAAACCACTCAAATTCTAATAATCGAAATTGTAAAAGAACAGCCCGGAAAATTCCGGGCTGTTGAGTAAAATTTAATCGTATTTATGAGGCGTATCCGAAAAGGTCATTTCTGTTAGAATTGATGAGATCATTACCCACTAAATCGTCATGCCGGCCTTTAGGGAGTAGACTCATTTATCTTTAGTAATAATATTTCCGGTTATCGATAATAGTCGCCGCTTCTTTTTGCGCGGCAATCCAGTCTTTGAACGTCTGACTTTGCATGGACGCCACCAATCGCTGGCGAATGGAACCCTTATTTTTGTCGAAATCTTTCTGATCGAAATCAGGGACTTTGACAACTTCAACGATCGCATAACCGCGAATAGTTTTAACAGGACCAATAATTTTACCGGCTTTGGCATGTAAGAGAGCGCCGACCAGTTCATTGCTTCGTCCAACATTCCTAAATCCCTGGGTCAGGTTCCGCGAGTCTCCAAAGGCGGATTCAAGCTTGTCGTTGGCGGCCGACACTTCTTTGAACGTTTTCCCCTGATCAATTTCAGCCCGGATTTGCTTTGCAACAACAAGGGCTTTTTTGTGAAGATTACTGTCGATCAAAGCGCGTTCAAGCTGTGGGCGAACTTCATCCAGAGGACGATACCCGGGAGCCAGAACAGAATCCAGGGTCACCACGGTGAAGAATTTGTCGTTCTCCATGGGGTCGGAAACAGTTCCCGGCTCGTTTTTAAACGCAAATCGTACAGCTTCACGCATCGGACCCAGTCCGCCGATTGATACGGCATCCTGAAGGAAGGGCATAGAATTTCGCGGTACGACTTTGTGCGTATCCACGGCCGCAGCAAATCCATAATCCTGGGCATCGTAACTGAACAAATTGGCCGCATTCCGCAACTTTTCCATTGTTTTGGGACCCACATCCACTTTGAGTAAGATATGCGATGCTTCAACTTTTTCTTTGCCATCTTCGGTTTTACGATCAAATACCTTGATAATATGGTAACCAAATTGTGTTTGGACCGGTCCAACGATTTCACCCGGTTTGGCATTGAATGCTGCTTCTTCAAAAGCAGGTACCATCCGGCCTTTTTCAAACCAGCCAAGATAACCGGCTTTTCCGCTGTCGGCATTTTGAACGGAACCCACATCTTCGGAGTATTCCCTGGCCAGTTCGGAAAAATCCGCGCCTTTGCGCAATTGTTTGATAAGGTCCGCCGCCAGTTGAAGGGTATAGGTTGTATCCGCCTGCGTGGCTTTCTTTTCCCATGTGACCATTTTTAGGACACGCCGTTCGTCAAGGTGGTAATCTTCCTTCTTTCGGTTGTATTCGGCCTGGATAGCAGCATCAGTTGGTTTTAATGAATCCGCATCGAAATAGCGGTTGGATACATTGATCGAATTAATGGTGTACTTCACGTTTCGCTTCAAATATTCTTCACGAACCGCTTCATTGGTAACCGCCACTGACTGGTAGATCATCTCCTGAAGTTTGTAACTGGGGAGATAAGAATTTTTCATGTACTGTTCAATGGGCGCCCATTCATTTCCCTGGGGATTATTTATCGCTTGCGAATATTTATTCTTGTCAAATACGCCATTGGTTAAAAATGCCGGATTCTGCTGTAAAAACTGTGGGGGATTATTGCGGAGATTATACACCACTTCATCATTAGTGACTTCAATGCCCCAATCCTTCACTGCCTGTTGGATGAGCGCATTTTCAACCATATTTTCCCATACCTGATCCCGTACCCGGGCCATGACCAGATCTGTGATTTCTTCGCCATTTTGCCGATACTGTTCCAGTTGGGTCGAAACCATTTTGGAAAAGTCGTCCGGCGATATAGACTCACCATTTACCATCCCAATGGATGTTCGGGGATCAACTTTACCCAGTAATTTATCCAGAATGTTTGCACCACCAACCAATCCGCCAACTGTCATACTCAGCAGAAATAAGATGAGGAGCGCCCAGAGGACCACATGCATTTTATTGCGCATGGATGTCATCAATGCCATAGAGATTCCTTATAAAAAGTGTCCGTGAAAAGGGGCCGAATTTAGATAGGCTGCAAAGGATATTCAACGAACATCATTCAAATTGAAAAATGAGAATTGAAAATTGAAGATTGAATCATGCAATTAAACCCATAATAGGGTCGGAAGAACAATACTCTATCACGACCCGTCCGAACGATTTCACTCGGGCCGGCAAAACTCCATTCTTAAATAATTACTCATCAAATAATTACCCATTAAATAATTACGAATCCACTTCTTCCCCTGTATGTAAACCATTAACAAGTGTAATTTTATTCATGCATCAAACATCTTCCGACCGAAAACGGTTATTCCTGATTGACGGATATGCCATGCTGTACCGGGCGCATTTTGCCATGATCCGTAATCCTCTCATCACATCCAAAGGAGTCCATACCAGCGCCTTATTTGGATTCACAAACCAGGTGCTGCGGCTGATCCGCGAAGAAAAGCCTGATTTTCTCACGGCAGTTTTTGACACATCAAAGAAAACTTTTCGACATGAACGCTACCCGGAATACAAAGCTACCCGTGAAAAGATGCCGGAAGAAATGCGCGAGCAATTACCTTATTTGTGGGAAATCCTGAAAGGAATGCGAATTCCCAACCTTGCACTGGAAGGCTATGAGGCCGACGATATTATCGGAACCCTGGCAAAACGTGAAGAAAAGAAAGGTGTGGACGTCTATATCGTCAGCGGTGACAAAGATTTTATGCAACTGGTCACGGATCATGTGCTGTTATACGCTCCCGGCGGCCGGAACATGGTTATGAAAGTATATGGACCTGCGGAAGTGGAAGAGAAGTGGGGCCTGCCCCCATCCAAGATCATTGATCTGCTGGGATTGATGGGCGATTCTTCTGACAATGTGCCCGGTGTGCGCGGCGTAGGCGAAAAATCCGCCGTGAAACTGATCAAGGAATATGGCAGCTTGGAGGCCGCTTTGGAAGCCGCTGAAAAAGTCACAAATAAGCGCGTCCGGAACGGTTTGTTGGAATGCCATGATCTGGCCTTGCTCAGTAAAGAACTGGTGACTATCGACACCCATGTTGATATTGATATCGATCCCGAAAAAATGCTTCTTGAACCCTTCGATCCGGAGATTTTACTTCCCCTTTTTAAAGATCTTGAATTTATGGGATTGATCAACCAGCTTGGCGCATATATTGACGGAGACCTGACCGCAGAACCGGAAGAAGATCGTCCCGCTAAAAATTATTATACGGTCACTAACGCCGATGAGTTAAAGGCGCTAACCGATGTGTGGCGTAAAGCAAAGTGGTTGTCTGTCGACTTGGAGACAACATCAACCGACCCCATGTTGGCAGACATTGTGGGACTCAGTTTTGCCACCGAACCGGATGAAGGTATCTACATCCCGATTCAATATCCGGAGAAAACAAAACCGGATTTTGGAGACGACGATCTTGCGGTTGTTTTGTCCATTATCAAACCGGTATTGGAGGACCCGAAAATTCGGAAGACCGGGCAAAACATTAAATACGATGCACTCATTCTTAAACGGAACGGCGTGGACGTGAATGGGATTGAATTCGATACCATGATTGCCGCACACTTGTTGAATCCGGACAGCCGCAGTTACAAGTTGGATAACTTGTCGTTGGAATCGCTGAATTATTCCATGGTGCCGATTACCGATCTTATCGGCACCGGCCGTGATCAAAAACTGATGAATGAAGTGCCGCTTGAATCGGTATCCTATTATGCGGCCGAAGATGCCGACATTGCTTTACAGCTTACCGCGATCTATGAAAAACGACTGAAAAACGAAGAATTATATGATTTCTTCCACAAAGTTGAAAAGCCGCTGATTGCGGTACTCATCGAAATGGAACGGCAGGGCGCCTACGTGGATGCAAACCGTCTGAAGGCCATGTCCGATGATTTTCATACACAATTAGATCAACTGAGCAAGGAAATCCAGGACATTGCCGGTGAAGAATTTAATCTGAACTCCACACAGCAACTGGCCGCGATCCTCTTCGACAAACTGGGCTTACCCAAAATCAAAGCCCGGTCCACGGCAGAAGAGGTTCTTCATAAACTGATGGAATTCCACGAACTGCCGGGTAAAATCCTAAACTATCGTAAACTGAATAAACTGGTCAGTACTTACCTGGATCCGCTTCCATCTTACATCCACCCGGAAACAGGCCGGATCCATTCCAGTTTCAATCAGACTGTAGCCGCCACCGGGCGTCTTTCCAGCAGCAATCCCAACTTTCAGAACATCCCTGTCCGGAATGAAGAGGGACGCGAAATTCGCAAAGCATTCTGTGCTCAGGAATCGGGTTGGCAAATCCTGTCTGCCGACTATTCGCAAATTGAATTGCGCATTATGGCCCATCTGAGCCAGGATCCTGGATTGGTCTCCGCTTTCCAAAATGGCGAGGATGTTCATGCCCGGACGGCCAGTCTGGTATTTGGCGTCCCGTTGGACGATGTTCAACCGGATATGCGCCGCACCGCGAAAGTCGTCAATTTCGGGATCATGTACGGTGCCGGACCTTTTCGTATGAGCCAGGAATTGGGCATTCCCATGGGCGAAGGGCGAAAGCTGATCGAGACGTACTTCGATCGCTACAGCGGAATCCGGAATTACATTGACACCACGCTGGAACAGGCCCGAACCAAGCATTTCGTATCCACGATGTTAGGGCGCAGGCGGTCGGTTTGGGATATCACCAGCGACAATCGCCAGCACCGCGAAGCCGCCGAAAGAATGGCCACCAATATGCCGATCCAGGGTACGGCCGCGGAGATGATCAAGCTGGCCATGATCCACATTCATGAGGAATTGCAGCAACGGAAAATGCGATCCAAAATGATCCTGCAGATTCATGACGAACTGCTATTTGAAGCGCCGATAGATGAAATGGACGAACTTGAAAAAATGGTGGTGGATCGAATGGAAAAGGCGCTCCCACTGTCCGTTCCTGTCGTCGTAGATTGTGGTGTGGGCGATTCTTGGTATGAAGCTCATTAACTGCGGAACATTGTGTAAAACCTGGGAGAATTGAGAGAACTTTGGAAGCGAGTGTAACTTTAAAACGAGTTGGAAAACTGGTAAACGGCCGTACCATTTTGGCCGGGATGAGTTTTGGGATCGAAAAAGGATCGATTGTAGCGGTTGTGGGTGAAAACAATGCCGGGAAATCCATGCTGCTTAAAGTCATAGCCGGATTTGAAAATCCGGAGCACGGCGCCATTTTTATCCATGGACTGGATAGCATCCGCCGCCGGAATGAAGTGCGGAAAATGGTCGGTTTTGTTCCCATTGAATTGGACTTCGACCCGTGGTTGACCATCAAGCAAAATGTATTGTTTACCGGAATGTTGTATGGTGTTTCTCCCGGCACAATGGAGAAGAGAATTCAGGAATATGGCGCCGATCTCGGTTTGCTGGACAGTCTGGACACAAAAGTTCAGGAATTGTCGGCCGGCATTGCCAAGCGGGGAATGATTCTCAGAGCATTGATCCATGATCCACCGGTGCTGGTATTGGATGAGCCAACGGCTTTCCAGGATGCGGAAATGGCCCGGAGAATCTGGGATTTTCTTGAGCGGCAACGCGGAAAAAAAACGATCCTTTTTGTAAGCCAGAATTTCCAGGAGATTGAACAGGTCCACGACCGGATTCTTGTCTTGAGGGAAGGGAAAGTTATTCTGGACGGCACATTGGATCGTCTGCTGGAAAGCACGACGCAATACCACCAGTTCCAGATCGAATTTGAAGATTTGCCGGATGCAGTCTATAAGAAGCTCAGTACGATGAATGTGGTGTTCTCACCCGGTCGACAGGGCAATATGTTTACGTTTTTCGGGCGAAACCGGAAAGTGCTGTTCCAGGTAATGGAAGCGGCCAATGAATTGACCATGGTTGATCTGGATGTGAAGAAGATGGGGTTGCGGAATCTTCTGGATTCCGAATTCTCCCGGGAGGGCCTGGCATGATCCGGCCTTTCATTCAGCGCCGGGTTTGGTTAACCCAGAATCGCTTACTCACCACCCTGGGCTTCGCGTTAGCGTTACCTGTACTCCTACATGTTGTCGTCGGTATGGGAATGAAAAACCTGGTCGTACGCAGTATTCAGCAAATACCGTATGAACGATGGGTGGCTCCCGGTCTCATTTTCCTTCTGGCAACGATCACGCTGATTCCCATCATTTATCGTGAATTGTTTGATTTGCGGATTCATCATAAATCCCTGCAGTCCATCTCTTTAGCGCCATTAAGCAAGATTAACATCATTTTGGGATTCATTATCACCGCTATGCTGGAATCCTTCTTTTTCGTGGTGATCGGGATGACGGTTTTTGGGAGTCTTGCCCCGGTCGGATTTGGATTTGCAGGTATCCTGATGATTATTCTCTATGTGGT
>CAZJWP010000113.1:0-6986 GCA_964549745.1 uncultured bacterium
TGGTTGAATCATTTTTAATCATCCTGCGATCGGGATAATTTACAAGGTACCACGGGATTTTCCCGTGGGGCTCCATTTAATTACGATTCCAGATTTATACCAAATTCCGGATGCGGGATTCTTGTGCTTTCCTGTATATTCTTAGTGAGCATTTTAAGCCAAATTTCTTCGTTATCATTCGGTTCACTTTTGAATCATTTGTCTACATTGAATTACATGAGTTTTTACTTCGCTAAACATCGCGAACCGTCCTTTAAGTATATACGATTCCTTCCCCTGATTTTAGTGTTTTTTGCATTGGGACCACTCCGGGCGGATGAAGCCGTTCACCTTCAGTCAACGACCCGGTCACTTCTGATCGAAATCCACCTGGATTCAGTTTGGGTGACCCCTGAGGGATCGATTCACACCAAACCGGCTTTACCGGACTTGTATTTACCGGGCAGTCCGGTTCTTCCCGGTTTCCAGGATTGTTTTTTCAATCTCCCGTCCAAAGTCACTACCCGGTGTTTTCCCGGTGAGATTCATTCCATTCCTTTATCCGCTGAATTGACGATTGTACAGGAGCAGGCGGTAGGAAATTTTTTTAACGGTCCGACCCCGCAGTCCGGGAACAAGTTGTCCGGTTGGTTTTCCCTAAAAGACGCTCCGGGAGGATTGGGAACGGTTATTCGGCTTTTTCCCGTTCACATGGATCAGTCGACCCTGACCTGGACGCCACACCTTTCAGTTTTAGTCAGTTGGTCCGGGAAAGTACGGACCCCGGTGAAACGTCTTTCGGAAACACCGGTCCGTACCCTGACGGTGGCAAACCACAGTCAAAGTCGGCAGGCTGGGCAGGTTATTCCGGACTACCAGTTTTCATCGCACATCATGAAGATTACGGTGGATCAGGACGCCTGGTACGCCATGAGCTGTTTGGAACTGTCCGACAGCAGTTCCGAAATCGCAAATGCCGATCCGCACACGCTGCAGTTGTGGGATGGAAATCGGGAAATTCCCCTGATTGTGGAGGGGGAGGCGGACGGGCATTTCGACCCCGGCGACCGGATCATTTTTCAGGGTACATCGCTACCGGCGCCTGAAGGCGCACCTTACAAAAATAATTTTTACACGGCCATTCATTGCTATTGGCTCACCTGGGGCAACGAGCCGGGACTTCGATATGTTGCCGAAAGCAGTTATCCCGAACTTCCGCCGGGAGAAGTGCTGCGTCCGGAGAGTTTTATGGACACACTTCGGGTGGAGAAAGACCATTATTTCGAGCGGTTGGGTTCCCTGAGTACGCATCAGGAATGGGACACCTTCGACCATTTTTTCATGGATCCGCCATTGCAGGGCGGGACTTCCGTCGATTTTGTCCTGCATATTCCTCATCCCACGAATTCGAAGGTAAAACATTTTTCCGTACAGGCCGAATTCCAGGGTGTGGCAAGTAACAACCACCAACTCTCCGCCACGTTGAATCATTTGGTGCTGGGCTCCGGGTCGTGGGATGGTCAGGGAATTTTGATCTTCGAAAGCAACCCAAATCAGGTTTTATTGAACTCCGAATTGAATAATGGATACAATACCTTCACTTGTACCCTTCTTGGTGACGATCCAACCAACCGATACGATAAAGTGTATTTAAACTGGGTGAAGGTGATTTACGACCACAAGTACCAGGCATTTGACGACCAACTTGAGTTTTCCCGGGACAGCAATTTGCCGATTCCAACCCAATACGAAATCACCGGATTTTCGTCGCCTTCCATTTACCTTATTCGTTCCGATCTTTCCCAACTTACTGATTTTGTGGTTTTGCCGACGGACACCTCGTATAAAATTATTTTTCAGGATAATACCGGGTCTGACCGGGCGGAATACCAGGCATTCACGGAAGAACAGCTACAGCCGGTCAGTTCGTTTACGTCCCGCAGTGCGATTTCACCGCTCCTTTCGCAAATCACGTCCGATTATCTTATGTTGGCTCCCGATTCATTCCGGACCATTCTACAGCCGTTGGCGGATTATCATTCGGCACAGATCATTAACATCAATGACGTTTACCGTGAATATTCCGGAGGGAATTTGGATCCCCATGCCATCAAGGCTTTTCTTAGCGATGTCTGGCACCGGTCGCCATTAGGCTTGCGATATGTGCTTATAGCCATGCAGGGGAAATGGTTTACTTTTGAGGGATCCTTCGATCATGAGCAACACTTTATCCCGGCGATGAAAATCCAGACCTATGGCTTTGGCGCCGAAGCCTCTGATGCCTGGTATACCATGATAGACGGGGGCGGCCTGCTTCCGGATTTTGCCATCGGACGATTTCCCGCCGGAAATACCGGCGATTTACAAGTGATGGTGAATAAAACCATGGAAAATCTGACCCGGGACAGCCAAACTTTCGATGACAGGATGCTCCTGATCGGCGGATATGAATCCACTTTCAAAACCCAGTCTGAATCGTTGATCAATCGAATAATTTCCCGGGGATTTGCACCGCGGCGACTGTATATCGACAAATATTCCGAAGGTGGTCCATTTTTCGGTACAACCGATACATTGGTGAATCTCATCAATAACGGTCTAAACTATATCAATTTCCTGGGACACGGCGGCGGAGCGGTGTGGGGCGATCGTTCGCTCATGACATTGGAAGATGTTCCTCTGCTTTCCAATACCCACAAAGAACCGATTGTTACCAGCATGACCTGTTTTACCGGCGATGTAACCAACCCCAATTCCTTGAGCCGACGAATGTTGGTTTTCCCAAATGGCGGAGCACTGGCCTGGTTCGGCAGCGCCGGTGTGGGTTGGATTATCAACGACTTTTTACTGTTGGAACCAATACACCGCCATCTCTTTTCTGATGAATCCTGGACCTTAGGCGAACTGATCAACCAGGGTAAAATCGAAGACCTGGCCACCAATACGGGTTACCCGAATATTGCGAAGACACAAGTGTACCAGTTCAACCTCAGTGGTGATCCGGCCCTCCCGTTCCGGAAACCGGAAAAGCGTGATTTTTCGGTCTCACCGATTCCCGCTTCTGCCGGACATCCGCTTACCATTTCCGGTTTGCCGGCTGCTACCGATTCCTTTTCCATACACTTGTATAATGCAAGTAATATCCCTGTGGGTCACGGCAGCCAGGACCCGCTGAATCTTCCGGACGATCTTCCTGCCGGACTTTACCGGATCAATGCATCCTGGAAGAACGGGTCTGGCATGGAACATGGTACACACCTTTTTTCTGTCAGCGGTTCCCTGGTGTATGTGGATCATTTTTTACCGGAGGCACCCACCGCTGCCGATTCAGTTCATATTTGGGTTGCGGCTCAGGATTCGGCTGGGATCGATTCCGTCTTTTTGAGGGTAAACAATATTTTTCATGCGCTAAAAACGACGACTGAACAGAATGTCTATGAACTGGTACAGACTCTTCCGCCCTTTCCATTTGGCAGTAACATTTATTTGGAACCCGGAGCCATCAATGGAAACGGACAGGTGACCTGGGGATCGCCTGAATCGATCACGGTCCTGGCTACCATGAATCCGCATTTGACCAGCCTTTCCGTTTTCGCAGATAGGGATATTGGTCTGGAGGCCACTGTGTCGAATATGGGAACCGGCACCGGAACGGTGGAAGTACTGTTTCGAAAACAATCCGATGCAAGCTGGGAAAATCTGGGAACCGCGAAAGGTAAGATCGCCGGAAATTTTGAGCGACAAATTCGATTGGCAATTCCTCTTGTCCGGGGAGAGAACCATTATCAGGTGATTATGACCGGCGGTTCCGGATACTCAGCCGATACGTTGGAAGCCGATCTGGAACCTTCAGCGTTTTGGATCACTCCCGAGTTGGGAAGTACGGAAGACGGCCAGTCTCATTCGATAGTTGGAATCCAAAACGTGGATGCGGATGTTTTACCGGGCGCTGTTTCGCAACCGGAAATCCTCCACTTTCATGAATTGAATTCGGAGGATCTGCCGCACCAAGGCGGGATAACCGCCGTTCAGATTGATTCCCTCCGAATAGGTGTGGGTTGGACTGTTTCCGCCAATACACCCATTCTGATTTCCTGGTCAACACCAGTTCCGGATTCACTGACCCCAGTGTTGTTTGCATATGACGAAAATTCCAAAGTGTGGGAGCAAATGGCGGGTAAGAGCAATCCCATTGGTGTGACCGGCCCCGGGATGCTGGCGTATTTCAATATTACCGATCAGAACCCGCCGGAACTGGAAGTCAGCCTGAACGGTCAGCGGTTTCTGCATGAAAGTTTCATCAGCGGGTCACCGCAATTGTCGCTGATCGCCCGGGATGATCATGGGATGGATTTTCGTTCGGAGGAAATCCGGCTTTGCATCAATGGCGATTGGGATCATCCCCTGGAGCCGGATAAAATATCAGGAAGCGGAACGACCGCTGCGTATCTCTTTTCCCCCGATTTGCAATCGGTGGACACCTTGATCCAGGTTTGTGCCGCTGACGCGGTGGGAAATCTTTCGGACACACTGGCTTTAAAATTCCAGGTGAAGTCACATCTGGAAATGCTGGACTATGGGAATTACCCCAACCCTTTTAAGGATCAAACTCGTTTTGCTTACGAATTAACAGAAAACGTGGATCAGTTCAGTCTGGATATTTACACCGTGGCCGGGCGGCGAGTGCGGCATTTTGGACCCCAGTCCACTGTTACAGACCTGGACTCACGCACCGGGGCCTACCACGAGATCGTCTGGGACGGACGTGATGACGGGGGCCGGTTTGTGTCCAATGGCGTCTACTTCTATCGTTTGCAGGTGAAAAAAGGCAAGGAAGTACTCACGCACAAAGGGAAAGTGGCCAAGGCACGATGAAGCGGCTGTTTCCACTCCTTGTTTTTTTGGCAAGCCTGTGGGCTCAGTCCGGCACTGCCGATGCATTTCTGGGTTTGGGCAGTTCGCCGCGCGCCATGGCTTTGGGCAATGCCATCGTAGCGATGAACAACAATCCCTCCGGAATTTTTGTGAATCCCGCAGCGAGTGGTTTTTCCAATCAGCGCAGTATTAATCTCATGGGCGTCAATGCATTTGGGATGGCCGATTATTTTACCCTTGGCGGCTCCTTTTCTGTTTCCGGAATGAGATGGACTGTGCAAAGCGCCATGTTATCGATCACGGGAATTCCGGAACATCCCGATCTGCGATCGATCACCAGTCTGGAAGCGCGCCGTGATTCAATCCGGGCGTGGACAGCGGCAGGTTACACTACATTCGGCGATTTGGAATCTGCGGTTGTCATTAACGGATCGCGGAGCTACACAAAAACAGTGGACCTGGGGTGGCAAGTCAACACTTTTCAGGTGAAAATACCGATCGGGTTTTCGGTGCGTATTTTGAATAAGCGTCTGGGGAATCTCACCGGCTCCGGAATTGGCGCCGATATGGGGACGATGATCACCATCCCGCTTAATGAAATATCACTTTTGGACCGTGCCGGGAATTTAACATTAGGTCTCTCAGTACTGAACCTGGCCGGAACCCGTCTGTTCTGGAATTCTAAAAAGGTGGACCTGATTCCCATGGAATTTGTGAGCGGTTTTACTTATGAGCAGCCGCTCTGGAAGGATAAAGTTTCTCTCCGTTTGCTGGGCCAGAAAACGTCACTTTATTCCGGAGAATTTCGTTGGGGCGGAGAGTTGACGATCGGAAAGCGGCTCATGCTTAGGATCGGCCGCGATCAAGTCGATCTGCAGGGTGGATTGGGTTTGGTCCTGCCGATTCACGATCATTCAATTTCCGTCGATTATAGCTTCACAACCCACGATCTGGGATCAGTTCATCGCTTGGGTGCAACAATGAATTTCTGAGGGAATCCTTGCGTAACTTTTGAGGCAAAATGAATCCGACCAAACTAGAACTGCTCTATCTCTCCACACCTGATTGCAATGTCTGCAAGGTGTTACGGCCCAAAGTGGAAGCCATGATTTCCGAACATCCGCCCTGGACATTTACCTATGTAAATCTGAATGAATCTCCTGCGTACAGGGGCAAGTGGATGGTGTTCACCGTACCCACAATCCTTTTGCTGGCGGACGGCAAAGAAATGAACCGTTTTTCACGCTACATTCATCTGGATGAGTTGACTTTGGCTGTGGAACGGATCCAATCGCTCAGCGATCCGGAGACTGGACCGTGAGACAGTTGGCCATCGCATTGGCGGCAATGTTTTTTTGGGCTTGTCCCAATGTTTCGGAGGATCCGTTCCCGCCGGATCCACCGCAACTGGTTCCCAAATCGTTGCCGGAAGCATGGGTCGAACAGGGGATTGATGCAGTGGCATCCGGTTCGCCGTCTATCCTATTGATGTGGGTTCCCAACACGGAATCGGATTTATCCGGCTATACGATTTACCGCGCTGATTCAACACTGAACCATCGCTTTTATCCCGTGGGTAACATCGATCTGATCAGTACATTTGGGTCCGATACCAGTTACATCGATGAAGCAGTCGGAAACTACGTGGATTACTACTATTTTGTGACCGCCAGCGACCAGGCCGGGAATGAAAGCGCCCCATCCGATACGGTAAAATACCGATTGATGTTGCCCTGTTTTCCGCTGGCGCCTACGGATCGGATTTACAACGTGAATCCGCTGACATTTTCCTGGATTGATCAGGTTGGGGAATACACTTACACGCAGGAATATGTTTTACGATTGGATGCCATGCTTCCGTCACCGCATACAGTGTGGATTGCCCGGTTTTACCAGATTTGGTATGATTCGCAAACCAGCGGACAGCCAATCCTATTTGACTGGTTTCCTGCGGATGGAAACCGGCCCGATAATGTAAGCGCTTGTTACAGCACTGTTGATTCGTTAGAACCGGGGCTCTATCGCTGGAAGATCAAGAATATCGCTGAGACGGATAACGCCACGGGATTGGATGAGTGCAGCAATGAATCGGAGTGGATGTTTTTCGAAATCGTGGGGAATTAGTCCGACTT